>JAQVEY010000359.1 GCA_028697515.1 Bacteroidales bacterium
AAAACAAATATAGAAGTTTATGGTAACAATTTGTGGAATGTTTTCCATCAACAATAAACAACATTGTTAACAACAATTGATAAAAAATAAACATAGTTTTAAGTTAAAGTTTTTACTTTAGTGGGATAAAATTTCTTTAAAAGAATTAAAATAAAAAACCTATGAATCCATTAGTAATTAAAGGCAGTGGTCTCACAATTGAGAATGTAGTTGAAGTAGCCAGACATGGTCGCAAAGTAGAATTAGCCCCTGAAGCAATAGAAAGAATAAAGAAGTGTCGTGAGATGCTTGAAAAGAAAATTTCGGCTCATGAAATTATGTATGGCGTCAATACTGGCATCGGAGAATTTTCAGAGGTTGTTCTTGATGATGAACAAGTAAAACAATTTCAAAAATATCTTGTATATAATCATGCTGCAGGTATTGGGGACCCTGCTCCTATTGAATATGTAAGAGGTGCAATGCTTGGACGTGTCAATGTTCATGCTCACGGCAACAGTGGAATACGCCTTGAAATCACACAAACTTTAGTAGAATTATTAAATAAAGAAGTTACACCTTTTGTCTGTCAGAAAGGCTCGGTCGGTGCCTGTGGTGATTTGGCTCCAATGTCTCAAATTGCTCTACTTATGATGGGCGAAGGACATGCTTATTATAAAGGAGAATTACTAACAGGTAAACTTGCTATGGAAAAAGCTGGTATTCCTATCCCGGGATTACAAGCCCGCGACGGTTTGGGTACTATTAATGGATCAAATGTACTAACTGCAATGTCAGCAATTTTCTTATATGATGCCAACAAATGGTTAAAACAGGCAGAAATTGCGGCTTCGATGTCTCTTGAGGCTTTGCGTGCCAATATGAAACCATACACAGCCTTACTTCACGAAGTGCGTGGTTTTAAAGGAGCAATAAGGTCTGCAAAAGCAATAGAAAAATGCGTTTCGGGCGGTGACCTGAAAGAAGGAAGAGTAAAATGCAAAGTTCAGGATGCTTATTCAATGCGTTCAACACCACAGGTAATAGGCTCTGCTCATGATGCACTTGCTTATGCCAAATCGCAGGTTGAAATTGAGCTTAATGGGGTTGGTGATAATCCGATTTTCTTCCCTGACAAAAATTTAGCTCTTTCGGGTGCGAACTTCCAGGGCTGTCCAGTTTCTGTTCCAATGGATATGGCCGGCTATGTAATTACAATGGTTTCTGTATTATCTGAAAGAAGAATGAACAGATTAAACAATCCTGCACTAAGCGTAGGATTACCGGCTTTTTTGACAAAAGGTGCAGGAATGTTTTCTGGTTTGATGTTGAGTCAATATACTGCCGATATGCAAATAGTTGAACAAAAGATACTGTCTGCACCTGCTTGTATTCAATCTATTCCGGCTGCTGCTGACCAAGAAGATTTTGTATCAATGGGTATGAATACTGCTATTAAAAATTTCCAGATCCTCGATAATGCGTATGGAATTCTAGGAATTGAATTTATGGCTGCAGCTCAGGCACTTGATTTCAGAAAAGAAGAAATTGAAAAGTTTGGCAAAGGAACTACAAAAGCATGGGAAGTCGTTCGTCGTCATGTTGATTTCCTCGATATTGACAGACCATTATATCCTGATCATACAAAAATGAAAGAACTTGTTAAATCTGGTGAAATTCTTAAAGAAGTTGAAGATTCAATTGGAGCTTTAGAATAGTTAATAACAAACATTTCATTGCTAATTCATAATTCTAAATTTCTTTTAAATTACAGCATAATTTAAATATTTAAAAGATTTTTCTTAATTTAGCAGTATTGATAATATATGCATATAATATGAGTAAATATTCTATTTTAACTTTATTATTATTTCTTTGTCTTGGATTAAAGTCACAACATGTAATAAATTTTTATATTCCGGCCTGTCCGCATCCAAGTGGAATATCTGAAATAAATATTCCTGATTTGAATATATTTCCAAATCCTGCAGATGAGTATATTGAGTTAAAATTCGATGATAATTTTCATAATGTTGATCAAATAAATATTCTAGATGCCACAGGTAAATTCATTTGCGAAATTGATATTAGTAATTATAATTCAAAAAATACGATTAGACATGATATTAAACAACTTAATGAAGGAATATACTACATCTCAATAAAAAATGATAACAAAACAGACTTACATAGATTTATAAAATTACAATTACCATGATTGGGAAGAATAAGAATTTATATTATTTGTTCTTTGTGATATTGAACCTTTTAGTTATCAATTTATCTGCACAGAATTATTGCGAAGGTGATAGTTTTACATTAAGTGCTCAGAATTACGTTGCAGGCGAAGTACAATGGCAATATTCTTATGATGGCTACAACTGGTTTGACTATATCGGTGAAACGGAATTGACACATTCAATAACAGGGGAAATTCCGATTTATATAAGATTAAAAATAACCAATCCGGAATGTTTACCATCTTATTATACAGATTCTTCTTTTTTGGATATTATCCCCATGCCAACAGTAGCAGACGCGGGAGAAGATCAACTTGATATTGAAGGAACAAGTACCAATATGAATGGTAACATAGCCGAAATCGGGACAGGGTTCTGGTCAATAATATCAGGAGATGGCGGTTCTATATCTGATAACTATAATCCGACAACTGCTTTCACAGGTGTTGCAGGTGAGACATACGAACTGAGATGGGTAATTTTTAATGATTGTGGTTTTACACAAGACTATGTAAATGTCAGTTTTGCGGATAACAGCTTTGTTTGTGGACAAAGCCTGTACGATTCCAGAGATGGACAATCCTATCCTACTGTTGAAATTGGAGGAAAATGCTGGATGGCAGCAAACCTGAATATTGGCACTATGCTTACCGGAGCTACAAATGCAACAGATAATTCCGCAATTGAAAAATTTTGTTATGCTGACAACAATAGTAATTGTGACACATACGGTGCATTGTATCAGTGGAACGAAGCAATGAACTATGTTACAACACAAAGTGCTCAAGGAATTTGTCCTGCAGGATGGCATATTCCAAGTGATGCGGAAATAAAAACATTGGAAATAAGCCTTGGTATGACACCCGCTGATGCAGACTTAGAAAACACATGGCGGGGAACAGCCGAAGGAATTGGAACCATAATGAAAGAAGGCGGCAGTTCTGGATTTGAAGTACTCCTTTCAGGAGTCCGAAATTCGAGTGGAGGTTTTATGTACCTTGAAGGACTTGGTGGATACGAATTTGGATACATCTGGGCATCAACAGAAGGAAGCAATACTGCTTATGCATATCGAAGATGTTGGCAA
>JAQVEY010000360.1 GCA_028697515.1 Bacteroidales bacterium
TGATGGAATTATAATATTTAAAACAGTCTGAATTGAATACATAATACCCACAGAAGTTTCTCTGCCAAAATCTTGCATTGCACCCGATAATGAGTACATTATTGTATCAATAATTTTCCCATCACTGAGTATTACGATTATACCTCCCGCTATACCCACGATAAAAGCAGCAGAAAAAATATCTTTGGCTCCTTCTATGAATAATTTTGTAATATTATTTGCAGATTTGTTTATTGCAATTCCAGCCGCTAATCCCATTCCAAAAAACAAGGCTCCAATTTCCATTACATACCATTGATAACCCATAACTCCGATAATCAGAAAAACTACAGTGAATGCAAGCAAATTTAAAATGTAGTAATGAACAGATTTGCGAAGAGCAAAAAATGAAATTATTACAAAAATTACAGATGCAACTGGCACTGCAGGAAAATTAAAAACACTATTTCCAATTTTTAGGGTCGAATTGCTATAAAATGCCGAAAATAGAATGAGAATACATGACAAAACCAAGAAACTTATCCAAGCACTTAATGGGGTATAATATTCAATTTTTTGATCTTCATTTGATTTGTTTTTTTTCCAGTAATCATCAATATCTTTTGTAATGCTTTTCTCTGGATTTCGCTTAACCTTTCGAGCATATAGAAGAATAAATGTAAAGCCGACTAAATTAACAACTATCCAACAAATAAATCTGTATTCCCATCCACTAAATATTGGCAAGTCTGACAGCCCCTGAGCAATGCCTATAGTGAATGGATTCAATATTGCCCCAGCAAATCCTAAATGAGCTGCAACATACACTAAGCATACTCCAACAACAGAATCATATCCCATAGAAATTGCTAGAGGGACAAGTATTATAACAAAAGCTATTGTTTCTTCACTCATTCCGAAAATAGCACCGAAAGCACTAAACATCAGCATTATCAGAACCATAACAATATTGTGAACACCTATTTTACTAAGTATTCTATTTTTCTCCAGCTTTTTTGTCCATCTGATAAATGCAGATATGCCCACATCGAGAGCCTGACTTGAGTTTAAAATCCAAAATGCACCTCCTATCAAAAGAATAAAAACTATAATATTTGCTTGTGAAGTAAATCCGTTAAAAATCGAAGAGAAAACCTGCCATGTTTGAGGTTCTGCATTTACACGGTGGAAAGAGTCTTCGACAATAACAGTTTTTTGACTACCATCTGACATAATTTTCTGTGTACGATCAAACTCCCCTGACGGAATTATCCAAGTAAGAATAGCCGAAATTATAACTATAGAGAAAACTATGACATACGTATGTGGAACTTTTTTCAACATCAGATCAAAATTTGGTGCAAAATACAAAAAGAAAAGAAAACTATATACCTGTGGCATAAAAAAGAGGATAAAAAGATATTTGATTTTTATATTCTAGCTTTTTGAGCTTAATATTAAAGAATTAATAATTATTATACTTAATCTCAAGCTTAACAATGTGAACAAATTTATTTTTATATAATCAAAAAACATTTTTAAAAACATAAACAAGGGTTTTATATTCTTTAACAGTTTTTAAGTGTAGTTTTTTTTTTATGTTTGCCCCTCTAAAATTCTTATATATGGACAATATTAATTTCAAAGAAACACACCAAAAAATTGATGAAGTATTAAATGAGTGTAAAGCAGTCATTATCAATGCCGACCGTAAAAGACTCATTGGAGATTCTGTTTCAAATAACGAATGTATGGTATCAAAATCAGGAGCTTTGGCAACCTGGAATGAGCCAGATTCAACAGGTCGAAGCCCTAAAGATACTGTAATTGTTAAACGTCCGCAGAGCCAGATTCACATTGATTGGAACTCTCCTAACAATTTACCAATCACTGAATCTGTATTTGACGAAGTTTTTCAGGATGCACTTGACATGATGCACAAGCATAATCGTATTTATGTAAATGACAGAGTTATAGGTGCTGATTCAGAATACTCACTACCGGTAAAAGTAATTACAAGTGAGGCACTCACGTCTGTATTTGTTGATAATATGTTTCGTCCTATCCCTGAAGATTTAAACAAAAGCTGTTTTTCGGACAAACCATTTTATATGCTTGCCTTGCCATTTAACAAACTTGATCAGGCAAAATATGATTGGAAATTAAGGAAGCTTGCTAATGGAAAAACGACAAATATTATTGTAGCATTTGATTTTGACCGTAGATTAGGAATTATTATTGGCTCTGCTTATTTAGGTAGCGTTAAGAAAATGATGTTTACAGTCATGAATTATTATTTACCTTTCGAGAACGTATTACCACTTCATTGTTCGGCAAACGAAGGTAAAGATGGCAAAACAGCATTGATACTTGGTTTATCCGGAACTGGAAAAACTACGCTTTCTGCTGATCCTAGAAGAGCGTTATTAGGTGACGATGAACATGGTTGGAGTACAAAGGGCGTTGCCAATTTTGAATATGGTTGTTATGCTAAAATGATTAATATAAATCCAGAAAAAGAACCTGATATTTACAAAGCGGTAATGCATCCTGATTATTATCTTAATCATGGTGCTATAGTTGAAAATGCAATGATTTATCCGGACGGAGAATTTGATTTTAACGATGAAAGACTAACTCCTAATTCTAGGGCTTCATATCCGCTAAGTTCTCTGATTAACATCAAGGAATCCAGTGTCGGAGGTCATCCATCTACAATATTATTTCTTACTGCAGATGCTACAGGTGTACTGCCTCCAGTTTCAAGGCTGGACAGAAGTCAGGCTATGCTATGGTTTTTGATGGGTTATACTTCAAAACTCGCAGGAACTGAAACAGGAGTTGTTGAGCCACAATCTACATTTTCAAGATTCTTTGGTGCTCCTTTTATGCCAGCCTTACCAAAAGTATATGCAAAAATGCTGGGTGACAAGATGGAAGAACATAATACAAGTGTCTATCTAATAAATACAGGTTGGTCAGGTGGCAAAGTTGGTGTTGGTAAACGTATTGACCTGACTTATACACGTGCAATGGTTGAAGCAGCTCTTAACGGAGATTTGACAAATATTGAATACGTACATGATGAAATGTTCCATGTAAACATACCTAAATCATGTCCGGGTGTGCCATCTGAAATGCTGTTTCCAATTAATACATGGTCAAATAAAGAAGATTTTATAAAAACAGCAAAAAACCTTGCCAAAGAATTTTCGGATTATTTTGATAAAGCTTATGGAAGAAATGATATTGCTCCGGATATTATTAAGAATTGCCCCGGAAAGTAAAAAATTAAAAAAACCGTTAAATATCTGACGGTTTTTTTA
>JAQVEY010000361.1 GCA_028697515.1 Bacteroidales bacterium
TGCATTTGCTTCTTCCAGTTCCTGATTTTTTTCTGTAAGGATAGAATTCATTTTGGTTTTGTCCTTGTTTCGTTTAAATAAAACATAAGTTATTATAACAATGAAAACTACTATAACTATTAAAAATATCTTAATTAATCTATCATTTCTTATTCGCAGTTTTTGAATTTGTTTTTGTTGTTCAAGATTAAGGATTTTGGCATCTTTCTCGGCAATCTCAAGTTCTTTTTTTTCCGTATCAAATCTTGCCTGCATTTCAAGAATTTGCTCGGCGCGGATATGCTCATCTATTTCTAACTTTAGCTCAGTATATTGCTCAAGATATTTTAATGCTTTTTCAAGGTTCTGTTCTGACTGATAAAACAAATAATATAAATATAATAGTTTTAGCGAAATTTCTTTTTGCTCGGCCTTCTGGGCAAGATTATAACATTCATCTGCAAAGTGTAAAAATTCTACAGAATTTTCCATTTTAAAATAAGCTTCAGCTAGTGAGTATAAGCTTGAAGTTTGACCTTTTTCATCTCCGATTTCAGTTCTAATACTAAGCGCCTTGTTAAGATAATCAACTGCTTTGGAATAATCTCCATCAAGAACCAATGCATCTCCTATATTATGCAAGGCATAAGCCTGTCCTTCCTTGTTTCCGATTTGCTCGTTTAGGTTTAGAGCATTTTCGAAATAAATCATAGCTTTATTTATACTATCCATTTTTACATATATACTGCCTAAATTACCATAAGTAATAGCCATTCCTTTTTTATCATTTAATCTGGTTTTGATAGATAAAGACTTATTGTAATATTCAATTGCTTTGGGGATATTATCCATTTTTCGATAAACTAATCCGATATTTCCATAAGAATAAGAGATCCCTGCTTCGTTATCAAGCTCTTCTTCGATTTCGAGAGATTTTAAATAGTATTTAAGACCATCTTCATATTGTTGATTTATGCAATAAACTATTCCAAGATTGTTGTATGAATCAGCAAGCCCGGGTTTATAGTCTGCTTTCTTATAAAATTCGATTGCTAAAAAATAATTATCGATAGATAGTTGATTCGTTGAATTCATTTCGCAAATTATACCCAAATTACTGTAACAATCTGCAGCTTCTTTGAATCTAAATTCAGCTAGAAAAGATTTTAGAGCTTTACGAAAAAGTTTTTCTGATTCTGGTAGTTTATATTCATTAAGCAGTTCTTCGGCTTCAAGATAGTATGCAACTGCCATATCCTGATTATATTTTGAAATTTTAGTGTTATTGTTAAATAGCTTTGTTGTATCTGCACTATAGAGTCCGTTTACATGAACACATAAAATTATAATAGGAATTAAAATATATCTTTCTGGCCTAAAAATCTTCACTCTGGTTTAATGCTTTAGCACAAATATAATAAATATTTAACAAAATCTAGAAAAATAATTCTGCTAAATATTTCCAAACACCAAATAAATGAAGAGAAAAAGTTACAATGACAATTACTAGAAATATACGGATAAATTTTGCACCTTTCTTAATAGCCAGATTTGTCCCTACCAATCCTCCAATTGTATTTCCTATGGTAGCAAAAAAAGCAACCCACAAGTCAACCTGCCCATTAAGAAAGAAAATAAGTAATACCACCGGAGCATACATCATAACCAGAAACACTTTTAATGCATTTGCATGAACTAAATCAAAACCTGCATTAAGTACAAGTGCGGATAGTAAAAATATTCCTATGCCAATGTGAATAAAACCACCGTAAAATCCTATTGCCAGAAATAGTAAAATTTGCCATAATCCTGTTTTTTGCTGTTTCTGTTCCGATTGTCCTTCTATCCATCTTTTGGGGTCATAAAAAATTAGTATTAGCATTAACAGAAGTACAACTCCAACTATAATTTCAAAAACATCTTTGTTTATTGAAACCGCCATCATTGCCCCTACAACAGATCCAACAATCATTGGTATTCCAAGAATAAGTCCTTTTCGAACAGATAATTTATTATTTCTATAGAATTTTATTGAAGATGCACCGGTCTGAAAAAGAATGCCAAGTCTTACAGTACCGTTAATCATATTTACCGGCATTCCGAAGATGGACAGTGTGGTGTACATTACAGCTGTTCCCGCACCCGCTATTGTATTAATAATGCCCTGCAAGCATCCGACAACAATTATGATAAGATAAACCTGCCATAATTCCATCCCTAAACCGGATATTATTTCTGTTGACATTTTACAAAATTAGTATTATAAATGAAATATAAATCAATTAATCCGACCCGCCTAGTGGTTTAAATCCTTCACCTAAAATTTCATTTGTATTCATAACCGAAATAAATGCTTTTGGATCTATTTCGTAAATGTATTCTTTTAAAATTTCAAATTCACGACGACTAACAGTTGTATATATAACCCGTTTTTTGTCTTCGCTGTACATTCCTTGTCCGTCGAAAAATGTTCCACCTCTTTCGAGGTCTTCGATAATTTTGGTTTTTATCTCTTCATATTTATCCGAAATAATAAAAAGTGCTTTGTTGTATGTTGCACCTTCGAGAATTAGATCAACAACTTTCCCTGCAATATAGATTACAATCCATGAATAGAGTGGAATTTTCCAGTCTTTAAATGCAACTAAACCAACAAGAACTATTATTGAATCAATATAAATCATTAATTGCCCAAGAGGAATTTTTGTGTATTTGTTGAAAATCAAGGCAACAATATCAGAGCCTCCGGATGATGCCTTAGATTTAAAAACCAGTCCTAAACCTATACCTATTAGTACTCCGCCAAAAATAGCCGAAAGCAATGCATCACCTTCGACTAGAGGTACATCACCCTGGAAGTATGTCAATAAATCAACAAATATTGCCAAGGACACAAATCCCAGAACGGTTTTCCATCCGAATTTTGGTCCTAATATTTTAACTCCGATAATTGTTAATGGAATATCCATTGCCAGAGCAATCATTCCCGTAGGCAAATTGAACATGTGATGCAAAACTATAGCAATACCATAAACGCCACCGGGTACTATGCGATAGGGAGATATAAAATATACAAATCCTGCAGCCATTATAAATGTTCCGGCAAGTATAAACAAAACGGCTTTAAACCATTTAGCAGAGAAAATTTTCTCTTTTGTTAAGAAACCCATAGCTTTAATTTTTAAAATGCAAAATTATATCTTAAAGACTGATAATCAATATAAATCTTATATATTTAAGAACAGGTGATAAAGCTGTTACTGACGATGACTCCTGAATAATATTAAAAGCAAGCAATGGCGAAAACTACTACCGCATTCTT
>JAQVEY010000362.1 GCA_028697515.1 Bacteroidales bacterium
AGTTTTTGCAAATGCTTTAATTAAAGAAGCACCAAAAGGAATGGATCCTGATAAAACTTCCGAATTCTTTGATTATTACGGTTGTCATATAGAAAGTTTTACATCGAATGATGTTGCAGGATTCAGGCTTTATGTTCCAAATAAATTTCTTGACAAAGTACTGCCTGTATTTGCTGACTTACTAATTAATCCATCATTACCCTTAAAAGAATTTGAAATTTTAAAAAGTAAATATTTTGAAACACTCAAAAACAGCATGACTAAAACCAAACATGTTGCAATGAGAGGTCTTAATACAGAATTGTTTGGCAAAAATCATCCGAGAGGTTTCGAAATCGTTCCTGAAGATGTTTTACTATTAAGTATAGATGATATTAAAGACTTTGTTAAACAGAATTATTCTATTTCTGACAGTTTTATTCAAATTTCAGGAATGGTTGATGATGAAATCATATCTCTTTGCAACAAATTTTTTATAAATAAAAACTTAATATCAAATAAAATTAAAAAAACCTTAGAGATAAATGAATCAAAAAATAGCTTTAGATTATTCGAAATGAATGATTCTGTTCAATCAAGTATATATATTGGTAAGAATTTAGGTAAGATTTCCAATGAAGAACTGATTGATATGGATATTCTAAATACTGTGCTCGGAGGATATTTTGGTTCGAGGCTGATGAAAAATATAAGAGAAGATAAAGGCTATACATACGGTATAGGTTCATTTTTATCAGAATACAATGATTGTGTGGTACTAAAAATTACTTCTGATGTAGGAGTTGATGTTACTCAAAATGCAATTGATGAAATTTTTGAAGAAATCAAAATACTGACAGAAAAAAGAATTCACTATCAGGAACTAAATCTAGTTAGAAATTACATGCTTGGAGAAATGCTGTCATCATTTGACGGAGTTTTTCAAATTTCAGCTATTTGGGAAAAGTTGATTACAACGAATAAAAGTCCTGATTTCATTATTAATCAAGTTAATCGAATAAAAAGTATTTCGGCAAAAGAATTGCTTTCAATTTCCAATAAATTCTTGAAAAATATTGATTTTCATACAGTTGTTGCAGGAAAATGTAAATTTTAAGGCTTTTGATGATAAAAACAAAACTCATTTTAAACAAAAATGAACATATTGTATAATATTTTACTCAAATAAACACATTTTATAAAAGTTATTAACAATTTAACACAATTTTATATTATTGATATTCAGCTTTTTACAAATTTTATCAAAATTATTTACATTTTTTTGTATTTTTTTTGTATTTTTTTTCTGTATGTAAAAAAAACTTCATATATTTGTATTGAATTAAATAGAAGAATGAAAAAGATAACAATATTAGTAGTAATTATTTTTTCGATGAGTTTTTTCGTTAAAGCTCAGATGAAAGAAAGTTCTAATTTGTTATGTAATGCAGAAAAAACAATTCTTCCTGATGGTGGTAAGAACACTAAATCAAATGCTCAAACTTGCGAAATAACTGCAAATGCTTCAGAAGAAATAATTAGTGTTAAATTCAATGTGAATTCAAGTATTGAAAGTATCAAAATGATAGATAACAAATCCAGCGTAGTCTTTGAAACTGGAAAATCAAGAGGAGCTGCTGGTTCTGTTATTGACATACCAGTAGAAGATATGGAACCTGGAACTTACTTTATTCGAGTTCAGACAGAATCAGGAATACAAGTGCAAAGAATTATTGTATCTAAATAAATTACTTCTCTCCATAATATAGATAATCATTTTTTTGTGTAATTGATAAAATTTTATTTACGTATTAATACTAATCATTATTGGTAAATTTACCCCATAAAAACAGTATTTTCTATCTGTTCTTATTAATAAATAGGTAATACTTTTGCATCGTAATAAAAAAAACATGGCAAAGTATTACGATTTATTGATGCAAGATGTAAGATTCAGAGAAGCCTCAACTGCTTGTATGAACTGTGGGGTTTGTACAGCCATATGTCCGGCGGCAGAGTTTTACAAGTACGATCCTAGACAAATTGTAAATATTGTTCAATCACGTGAAGACGAGAAAATAGAAGATTTACTAAAAAGCGATACTATCTGGTATTGTGGGCAGTGTATGTCATGTAAAACCCGTTGCCCAAGAGGAAATGTACCTGCAATGATTATCTCGGTATTGAGAAAGCTGTCACAAGAATTAGGCTTTTTTACTCAAAGTGAAAAAGGAAGACAACAATTTGCAGTTAAAAGAACTGTTGGTGATAATATTATAAATACAGGATATTGTGTTCATGTTGACCACGTAAATCCTAAATTGCATCCAGAACAGGGACCTGTTTGGAAATGGTATGTTGAACATGCCGAAGAAGTTGCTGATCGCCTAGGAGCTAATTATAATAAAGAAGGTGCGGGTGCTTTACGTAAAATCAGTAAAGAAAACCTCGATGAAGTTAAGAAAATCTTTGATGTAACCGGAGGTAGTGAGCTTTATAAAAATATTGAAACTTTTTCTGCTGAAAAAGCCAAAGCTCTTAAAATGAGTATTGATAAAGAAGGATTAAATAATGAATATTTCTTTCATACATATATTGAGAATTCAAACAATCATCAAAAATAGTATTAATGGCACAGAAAAAACACTTTTGGAACGAATATCAAAAAGAAATAGCTGACGATAACTATTTTTATGAACGCAGTTGTATAAGACAATCTTTTTTCCCCGGATCTGAAACAGCATTTTTAAACATTCTTAGAAATGAACTTGGGCTTAATATTATTGATGATCAAAATCAACATACTTGTACAGGTATTGGGTACCATTCTGATGTAGTACCGTTTGATACTACTATGACTATTTGTGCAAGACTATTCTCTCTTATGACTGATAGAGAATTAGAAAATTTCGTTCCCTCTTGCGTAACGTCATTTGGCATTTTTACAGAAGTAATAGAAACTTGGGAACATTTTCCTGAAGAATTGGAGAAAACAAGAGAATTTTTAAGAAAAGCTACAGGACGTGAATTCAAAGTTCCAAAAAACATAGCACACCCATCTGATATTATTTACAAGTATCGTAAAGAACTTAAAAGTAAAATGAAATATCAACTCGTAAATTGCCATACTGGAAAACCTTTAAATGTAGTTGAACATATAGGTTGTCATTATGGTAAAATATTTTCAAAACATGCAGTTGGTGGAGCAGAGTTTCCACAAGTTCTTGCAGGAATGATTGAAGAATGGGGAGGCCAGGTAATTGATTATCCCGAAAGAAGACATTGCTGTGGTTTCGGATTCCGTCAATACCTTGTTAT
>JAQVEY010000363.1 GCA_028697515.1 Bacteroidales bacterium
TTTACAAGATAATTTGAAAAAACATACCAAATATAAGTCTTTATATTTTCATATCCCATTTTTTCTAACAGACTCGCATATTCTTTTGTTTGACGAATGTATTTTTTGTTTTCATCGAACCCAAATTTGTAATCAACAACAATTGTTTCATTATCTGAAATCATTATCCTGTCAGGTCTTCGGATATTTTGACTTTTTGTGATTATTTCAGCTTCGTTTATGACTTTATAAGTTCCATCAAACCATGATTTAATAAAATCTGTTGAAATGATTTTTTTTATTTCGTTAGAAAGATTATTTATTTCATTTTGTTGGATTTGACCAGTTATAAATAATTTGTTTATTGCATTATCAATGTCCTTAGAGGTCGTAATGCTTTCGAAAATTTTATGATAAATTATTCCTTTGTGTATTGATGATTGAGATGAAGCATTTACTTTATCTCTGTCGAAGAATGATTTTATTCTGATTTGTTTGTTTGTTAAATAAACAGGATATGAATTAAAATATTTGTTGTCTTCATTTATTTTTTCGATTTTCTCTATTTCTCCTAAGTTATACTCGGTAAAACCTGATTCTGAGTTTCTATTATTTATAAGTTTCGATACATTAGTGAATTCAGGTTCACTTATTACTTTTTTCAGGACGGAATATATTGAATTAAAGGTATTATCTGTCTGGTCATAAGCTGAAATAAACAATCCTTTCCGTGCACGAGTAAATGCGACATACATCATATTAAATGCTTCGACTGTCTGTTGAAATTTATGAATATAAAAATCGTCACAGAAAAGACTATTAGCTAGTTTATTATTAAAACTTACAGGCCAAACCGGCAAAGCATTATAAGGAGCTGAATCAGTTTTTGCCCAGATAATATCATTATAACGTGTCATATTCCAGTCGCAAAAAGGGATAAAAACAAAATCTGCTGCTAGACCTTTAGCTTTGTGAATGCTGATTATATTAATTGCGTTTTGTTTTTCAGGAATTTTTAAATTTAATGATACTCCAGTTTCGTCCCAGTATTCGAGAAAATTGTTTATTTCTGCAGGGTTTTTCATGCAGTAATCATGAATAATATCTCGGAAAGAGTTGAGGAATGGAATATTCTCATCTATTTTGTTTAATTCTAGCAGTGATATAATTAAATCAACAATTTCGTGTAGAGAGATATTTTTGTCAATATTTTCTATCGGTTTGATAATATTCTCTAATTTATTAAAAAACACATCTTTGCTAAAAATAATTTCTTCGTCGTTATGTAGTTTTGATTGAATATAGTAAATATATGCAGCTTCGTTGAAAGCAAGTTTATTGTTTTTGTCTGCAAAGTATCTTAAGCAGGAAATAATTAGTCTAACAGCTCTATTTGCAGAGACAAATAAAGCATCAGAAGAAATGACATCGTAAATTATTCCAGGTTTTGCTTCTGCTGATTGGGAATATTGAATAATCTGTCGGGCAATATCAGAACCTTCATCATTTTTTCTAACAAGAATCATAATATCCCCAGGTTTATAATTCATTTCCTGGAGGTATTCAATTTGTTTAATAATATTTCTGATAACAGCACTTGTATCCTTTTTGTCTTGTTTATCAAATATTG
Source organism: Bacteroidales bacterium (assembly GCA_028697515.1). GTDB lineage: Bacteria > Bacteroidota > Bacteroidia > Bacteroidales > ML635J-15 > Bact-19. The sequence continues at coordinate 1,610 of JAQVEY010000363.1, forward strand.
TTATGTTAACATATGATTTAAAATCTTTTTTACAAGTTTGTATTAAATTATTGTAAATTGAATTACGTAGCAAATCTCCGGTTAAGGAATGCAAATGCTCAGGATAATTTGAATTAATTGAATTCGCTAAAATATTTGAAGCATTCGTAAAAAAGCTATTATTAAAATCTACTATATCTTTACCACTTCTCCAGTTATCAAGAAGGTTTTTGGTTTCATAATAGTTTTTGAAAATCTGTTGTATCCTATAGGCGAGTAAACGCCAGTCTCCTCCACGCCATGCGTAAATGGATTGTTTTACATCACCTACAAGAACATTAATATCCTTTTCTGTTCCGGAAGAAAGACTTTCGTGCAAAAGCGGGTAGAATGATTGCCATTGAATATTACTGGTATCCTGAAATTCATCAATAAGAAAGTTCTCGTAATAACTGCCGGTTTTTTCATAAATAAATGATGAAGAATTATTCGTTGCTATTTCGGACAGAAACACAGGGATTTCAGAAATAAGAAATTTTCCTTCATCGTTAAGATATTGATGAAGAGTTTTTAGCCCTGAGTTAATAATTGCAGCATAGTTGAAATGTTTGTTAATTATTATAGCTGTATTATAATCAGAATATTTTAACTCGAAATGTTCTTTCATTTGTTGTGCTAAACTCATTAATTCGTTCATAGCCGAATAATAGGGTTCAGTTGAGATCTGAGCTTTTGTAAGCCATTTTTCGGGGACATCAATGTTTGCAAAATGATTGTTAATTTCAAGTTCCGAATTTTCTTTTAATTTTTGATATGTATTTGAAAGTTTGTTGACAATTGATCTTGATTTTCCACTGAAATCCTGAGAATTTAGATTATGTTTTTTTAAGACATGGCTAATGCTTTCACAATACTTTTTTATTTCATTTTCGAATTCTTGTTTTGATTTGAAAAGTATTGATTGAAATTGAGAAATTTTATTTTTATCCCCAAAAAATTCAAAGTATTCTTTTTCGTAGTTTCTAAAATCAGATTCAATTACTTTTTTTAGGAAATTTCTTAGGTCCTTTCGGAAATCCCATTTTGATGAATTTTCGATTTTTTGATCTACAAGAGAAATTATATCTTTTTTTAACTGTGGATCAGAATTACAGCTTTCGAGGAGAATATCAACAGTACTATTAATTACGCTGTCCGTATCGAGTTCAATTTCATAATTATACTGAATTCCTGTTTCTCGAGTAAAATTTCTAACAATTTTCTGAAAAAAGCTATCTATTGTTGATACAGAGAAGAAAGAATAGTCGTGAAGCATTTCCGTAAAAATCTGCTTAGCCCGAATAATCACCATATCTTTGCTCAATCCGGTATGTTGAATTATTTCATCAACAATCTCATCATTTTTATTGTTGACAATCTTTGCTAGCTCTTCAACAATCCTGCTTTTCATTTCTTCGCAGGCTTTATTTGTGAATGTAACAGCTAGTATATTTCGCCAAGCTTTTGGCTTTGCAAACAGCATTAGCAGATACTGACCTGCAATATTGTGTGTTTTTCCTGAACCTGCCGATGCAGAATATATTAGTAGTTTTCCCATTTTATTCGGGAACTGTAATCTTGTAAGAATCACATTCTGTTACAACTGCATTATAAGTCCATTCGTCGGGATAGGATAGGCATTTTACATTATAAGTTCCT
>JAQVEY010000364.1 GCA_028697515.1 Bacteroidales bacterium
AAAAGGGATATAATTCCTGTATATATAGAAGGGAGAAATTCGAGGTTTTTTTACAATCTGGCTAAACTTAGAAAAATTTTCAGAATAAAAGCCAATATTGAGATGTTGTTCCTCGTTAATGAAATGATGAAACAAAAAGGAAGAAGTATTGAAATTGTTATTGGGAAACCAGTATCCTATGATTTCTTTGATAAATCGAAAGATTTCAAAGAATGGGCTGATTATTTGTATAAACTAACATATTCTTTAAAAAAAGAACTAAAGAATAATTAATTTTATAATTTTGTAAAAACAAATATTGCTAAGATGACCGTAATGTGTCCGGTTATTCCGCCGGTAAATAAGAATTTGTTATTAAGGGAGCTAACGACTGATAAATTATTACGTAAGTCAAATTATGGTAATACAGAGATTTATGTATTCACACATAAAGATTCTCCCAATTTGATGAAAGAGCTGGGAAGGTTACGAGAAGTGACATTTAGAATGGCGGGAGGCGGCACAGGCAAAGAAATCGACTTAGATGATTTTGATATCGCACCTGATCCTTATTTTCAATTAATTGTTTGGGATCCTGATGAAAATGAAATAATTGGTGGCTATAGATTTATTTTGGGAGAATCTGTACTAGACGATCCTGAAACAAAGTTGGCTACATCTCATCTTTTCGACTTTTCTGAAATCTTTATTAAAGATTATTTACCTTATACTATCGAACTAGGCAGGTCTTTTGTTCAGCCAAAATATCAGTATGGTAGGAATTCACGAAAAGGCATGTTTGCACTTGATAATTTGTGGGATGGTTTAGGTGCTCTTATTGTTGAATATCCTGAAATGAAATATTTTTTCGGTAAGGTTACAATGTATAAACATTTTGATCTTGGAGCGAGGAATTACATTTTGACCTTTATAAGTTTGTATTTTCCAGACACAGGAAGACTGATAGTTCCAAAAAATCCTGTAGATTTTGAGTTTAAGAAAAATATGACTCAGTTTAGTGGTAAAAATTATGCTGAAGATTATAAAAGGTTAAATGCCTTAGTGAGAGATTCTAATGAAAAAATACCTCCTTTGGTAAATGCATATATGAATCTCTCTCCTTCGATGCTTAGTTTTGGAACAGTGGAAAATGATGAGTTTGGTGGAGTAGAAGAAACAGGAATACTTATCAATATTAAAGATATTTACAAGTCTAAAAAAGAGAGACATGTTAAATCATACAATCGTTTGATTAGGATGAGTCAGATATTTCCGCGTAAACCTAAAATATTCAATTTGAAAAACTGGCGTATAAAGAAAAGAAACAAAAGCCTGTAAAAATGAAAATTTTATTACTTGTATCTATAATTCTTAGCAGTATAATTTATTCTAATGCTCAAAATTTAGTTATAAATAATAGCTATGAAGATGCATGGTCATGTCCTGAGACATTTACTACTCTTCCTGTTGCAAAGCCTTTTCCTGCATGGTTAAATCCAAACAAAGGAACTCCTGACCAGTTGCATGTATGTAGTATAGGAGATTCAGGTGTGCCAGAAAACTTTGCGGGGTTTATTTATCCGGCTGATGGAGCAGCTTATGCAGGAATAATCCTGAGAGAGATTTTTGACGATTCCGTGGCAATGTACGAGGGTGTTTCTCGTGAATATATTCAAACTAAATTAAAAACACCTTTAGTGAAAAACAAAACATATTGTGTAAAATTATATTATGCAAATTCATCAAAATCTTTTTTTGCAGTTGATGCTTTGGGTATTACTATAACCTCAAATCAAATCGGAACTAAAGATGCTGGTTTAATAATTCAACGACCTCAAATCATAAATAGGCCGGGTCACATTATGGATAATATTGATTACTGGCAGGAAATGTGTGGAATTTATCGTGCAAGAGGAAATGAAAAATATCTAACGATAGGAAATTTCTGGGATAATGAAAATACAGTTTATAAGAAAAATAAATATCAATCTACAGATTCTGCATTTTATTATGCATACTATTATATTGATGATGTTAGAGTTTTTGAAATAGAAAATGCTTTTGAATGTGGTTGTTTAAATAATCTGTCGTTTGGCTCCGATTGGCTTGGAGAAGATTATAATCCTCAAACAGGATATAATTCACTGATTGCAGATAATAATGGGAACTTTTCGAATGATGGAGTGAATGATACCGAGAATAATACAAATAATGGAAATCTTACTCATAATAATGATAACAATTCTTCAAATCTTAATAATTTAAATAATAATTCTGATATTACTGACGAAAATGCTAGCAATATAAACAATCAGTCAGGTTCAGAATCAGAATCGATGATACTTCTTAAAGATTCTGAGATATCAAAACAAGCCTTTGATAATGTTGGGGTAGGTAGTAAATTTAATTTGAACAGAATATTTTTTGAATTTAACTCCTCAGAATTGATTACAACTTCATTTAGAGAACTTGATGAGTTAAGTGAGATACTTGTTTTAAAACCTAGTTTGAGAATTGAAATACGCGGTCACACAGATAACGTAGGTTCGGATTCGTATAATAAATCGCTTTCGATAAAAAGAGCAGCAGCAGTATATGACTACCTTATATCAAAGGGCATTGATAAATCTAGAATGAAATACAGAGGATTTGGTAATAAGGTTCCATTATCAGATGAGGATACTGAAGAGGGAAGGAGTCAAAACAGAAGAGTCGAAATAATTATTGTCGGATTATAATTTATAAAAATCAATAATTAAGATTTTTTTTCTCAAATAATTTGTATATATTTACAGTGTAATTTATTTGTTTAGATGGATTTGTATAACGATGTATATCAATTACTTAGCGAAAACGAGTGCGTAATCATTCCTAGTTTTGGAGGTTTTGTTGTCAATTACAATGAAGCTGAAATTGATATACATAAACAGAAATTCAATCCTCCATCACGAACTTTGGCTTTTAATGAAAAGCTACAAGTTAATGACGGATTGCTTATAAATCATATTTGTAAGACTTATGGTTTGGTTTGGCAAGTCGCAAAAGAATATGTTGCTGATTTTGTCGCAGAAATAAATGATAAGCTGGACATGGGAAACCCTTTAGTTTTTGGTAAACTTGGTAAATTTGATGGTAGTTCAGGAGCTTTGATATTTTCGCCTTTCAAAAATTGTGATTTGCTTGAATCGTCCTATGGACTTAGCAGTTTTTATTTTCCGCTACTTAAAACTGATAATGAATTAAAAGAGATTCAAAAATCAAAGATTAATACCAAAGTAAAAAAACAAACTAATTCAAG
>JAQVEY010000017.1 GCA_028697515.1 Bacteroidales bacterium
ATATAATTATTCTTTACCCAATCCTTCATTTGACCTTGTTGGTACAGGAATGGTTTTGTCCGACGGAAGCACAGTAGAATTTCAAGTAAATGCAAAAATATTATATAATAAAAGTTTCTGGGGTGGATTATCGTACAGGTATAACGATGCTATTGTTCCAATGATTGGAGTTCATCTGATTAATGGTCTTAGTATCGGATACAGTTATGATATCGTAACTTCAAAGGTCGGTTCGTACAATAGTGGGTCTCACGAATTGATGGTTAGATATTGCTTTAATCTTCAAGGTGGTAAAACTCCTGGAAGATATAGAAGTGTTAGAAGATTGTAACTATTTAAGTATTATTACGTAAAAACAAGACGCAAAATAAAAAATGTATAATTATGAGAAAGCTACTCATCATCAGTACAATAATCATTATCTTCTTAAGTAGTTGTGGATACTACGGAAGTGGTGAATTGACAGGAATTGAAAGAAAACTATGGTATACTCCAGATCCTTACGGAATGTTATTTATTCCTCCTGGAACATATCAGATGGGACCAAGTGATCAGGATGTCCCCTATTCAATGACAGCACAGTCAAAAACAGTTACTATACAAGGTTTTTGGATGGATGAAACAGAAATTACCAATTCAGAATATAGGCAATTTGTTGTTTGGGTAAGAGACTCTATGGCATTAACTGTTTTAGGGAAAGAAACTAAAAACAGTGTTGACTTTGGTGATATAAGTACTAAACAGTCATACCAGCCAATAGATTTTATTATTGATGATACAGATGTTACAGAAGAAGAAACAAACTTCATTACAAATATGTATGAAAATGGAGAGTTCGACTTTGATGACTATGATAATACAAACTTTTTGGATTGGCTAGGTCCTTTAGATTTTGAAGATTTAGAGATAAAAGGTATTTTAATAAAAAATGAAATACCGAACAATTTTAATCAAACACTATATCTATTGCCTCCTGCTGAATTATATCATTTTATGCGTCAAATTGATTTAAATACTGATGCTTTGTATTATGAATACTTTTGGATTGACTTAAAACAAGCTGCAGAGAAACACACTTTTAAACCAGGTGGAACACAAGCTGGAGGAGTTGATCAAGATGTTGCAAGGACTTTTAGTCGCCAAGGTGATCATGGTTTAAGAATTGGTCGTCATTTTAATCCAGAAACTGGACAATATGAAGGACAAATTTCTGATCGTGAAGTAATGGATGAAGAAAGACCTTGGGATGATTTTGCTGACAGAGAAATCAGAAATTATGATGGAAAAACAGATGCAGGAAGACAAGGTGGAAGATATAGTTATTATATGCATGAAAAAGTACATATTTATCCTGACACATTATGTTGGATAAGCGATTTTACATATTCATATAATGAACCTATGACAAAGATGTATTTCTGGCACCCTGCTTATGATTATTATCCAGTTGTTGGTGTTAGTTGGGTACAAGCAAATGCTTTCTGTATGTGGCGTACGATGTTAAAAAATTCATACCAAAGAACAACAAGAGATTATTATCTTAATGAATACAGACTTCCAACAGAATCAGAATGGGAATATGCTGCACGCGGTGGTCTTGATTTGTCCATGTACCCTTGGGGTGGTTTATATACTCGTAACTACAGCGGATGCTTTATCGCAAACTTTAAACCTATGAGGGGTAACTATTACGATGACGGCGGTGTTCAAACTCTTATGGTAGCTAGTTATGATCCTAACGAATGGGGCTTATATGATATGGCTGGAAACGTAGCTGAATGGACAAGTAATGCATTTGATGAATCAGCCTATAGTTTTACACATGATTTGAATCCTGATTATCAATATTATGCTCATCCTGATGATCCTCCTGCAAAGAAACGTAAAGTTATCAGGGGTGGTTCATGGAAAGATGTTGCGTATTACATGCAAAATGGAACACGTACATATGAATTTCAGGATTCGGCTAAAAGTTACATTGGTTTCAGATGTGTAAAAACTTATTTAGGAAGACATAGAGCTGATGGAACATCTTATTCACAAGTATATTAATAAATAATAAAATTTAAATTCCGAGTATAAATAAATAGTATTAATTAAAAACTGACACGATTATGAGTTTAAGTGAATTTACCGCGAGCAAGAAGTACAAAAAGATTATGGGCTTCGTTTATGGATGGGGAGCAGCAATAGTTATGGTTGGTGCGTTATTCAAAATTCAGCACTATCCGGGCGCAGGTCCTATGTTGGTTATTGGTTTGTTAACAGAAGCTGTTATTTTCTTTTTATCTGCTTTTGAACCACCACACGAAGAGGTTGACTGGAGTTTAGTTTATCCTGAACTTGCAGGAGTATCAGAAGATTTAAATATTTCTGATAGAAAGAATGCAGTAAATACAAAAAAATCAGCATTAGAGAAATTTGATGCAATGATCGAAAATGCAGAGATTACACCTGATTTATTTGAGAAATTAGGTCATGGACTAAAAAATCTTAATTCTACAACAGAAAAACTGCATGATGTATCAGATGCTGCTGTCGCTACTAATAATTATGTTGCTAATTTTGAAAAAGCATCAGAAAAAGTATCTTCATTTGCTGATTTATATGGCAGTTCAGCTGAAAAATTAAATAAACAGGCTGACAATTTAGCTACAACATATGAAAAATCAGCTACAGTAGTTGGTTCTTCAGGTGAAGCTCTTGCTACTACATATAATAAACTCATCGAATCAATGAATAAAGAGTTGTCAATGTCAACAGGTGAGAATAAAACATATAATGAGCAACTCAGCATAATGAACAAAAACTTGACTGCATTAAATACTGTTTATGAACTTCAATTGAAAGATACAAATAGTCAGATAGAAGCATCAAAAACATTATATAGTGGTCTAGATGAAATCCTTGCCAATATGAAACAATCTGCTGATGACACAAAGCGTTATCGTGATGAAATCAGTAAATTGAGTCATAATCTTGCAGCAATGAATACCATTTATGGTAACATGCTTTCAGCAATGAATTTTAAGCAAGATTAATTAAATTGAGTAGATTATTATATGTTGAACATTAAAACTTAAATTTATGGCAGGAGGAAATTGCCCGGAAACCCCGAGGCAGAAAATGATAGGAATGATGTATTTGTTTTATACAGCTCTTTTGGCTCTTAATGTGTCATCTGAGATTATTACTGCTTTCGTCAAAATTGACGAGAGTATTAAGAAAACAACCATCAATTTTTCCAATAAAACTAAATCACTTTATAGTTTAATTGATGCAAAAGTAATTGAACAACCTGGTAAATATACACAAATGGCCAAAGAAGCTCACGAAATTGAAACCATGTCTAATAAATTTATCGCTGATATAGATCGTCTAAAATTAATGATTATTCAAACCAGTCAAGGTGCAGATGCAACTCTTGAAGATGAAATCAAGAAAAAAGATGATATAAATGCTGCTACGATAGTTATGGTTGGTGAAGGTGGCCCTATGATGGGGGATAGTTTAAGAATGTGGATGGAGAACTATAGAAAAGTTCTTCTAGAAATAGCAAAAGATACTGGAAGTACTGTTTATAGAAGCATCGACAAGAATCTCGAAATCGTAGATCAGACTGATAACAAAGACGAGCCATGGTCTTGGCAGGAAACTATTTGCCGAGGTATGCCAATGATTGGTACACTAGCAATGCTTTCAAAAATTCAGGCTGATGTCAGAAATGCAGAAGCAGATATTTTAGAGTATATGATATCATACTTAGAAGGTCTAGATATAAGAATCACAGCTCTGGAAGGTTTGGTTAGTTCTCCAAAGAGTTTTATAATTAGAGGAGGAACTTACACATCAAATGTTTTCCTTGGTGCTCGCGACACTTCTATGAGACCAACAGTTTATCTGACCTATGATAAGCCATTCTATGACTCTACTGTTGTTAATGGTGAGGTTCAATTTCGCTTAAGACAAGGAGCTAGTTATGATACACTACCTCTAGACCCAAGTGGTAAAGGAGTTCATACAAGAGATTGTGGATCAGTTGGTGACTTTACCTATGGTGGATTAGTTCATTACAAATCTAATCGTGGTGATATGTGGTTACCTTATACTGGCACTTATCAGGTAGGTGATGCTGGATTTACAGTTTCAGCTACTAAGTGTAATGTTTTCTATCGAGGTCTTGAAAATCCTGTTGAAGTTGCAGTATCGGGTTATCCTAAAGAAAGTGTCAGTGTTAGCATAAGTGGAGGAGCTTCAATCAGAGGTGCAGCAGGTGGTTATATTGTTACAGTACCTCAATCTGTTACTGCAAAAGAAGTTCTCATTACTGTTTCTGTAAGAACAGAAGAAGGCGGAAGAACACTTGGATCTGCAAAATTCAATGTACTTAATGTGCCCCCGCCATCAATTCTTGTTGCTGGTGCATACAAAGACGGATCTGAGTTACCTAAAGCAGCATTGACAAGAAACCCATACTTAAGTGCAAGATTAGAAAGCGACTTCTTCCCATTCGAAGGTGTTACTTATTCTATTGCAAAGTATGACTTCTTCTATACTGTCCGTGGTGTTACAAATAAAGTAACCGTTCAAGGGTCTCAGTTCTCTTCAGCTGTCTTATCAGAAATTCAGAAAATGGGACAAGGCTCACAGGTTAGTTTTTCCAATATTTATTATAACGGACCGTCAGGAACAAGACAAACCAATGGTGTAACAGTAATCGTAAAATAATATATTATGAAAATGTTAATAAAGTTTTTCCCGATAATTGCATTTCTAAGTCTGACTTTTTCTACAAAAGCTCAGGTTTTGGATGGTGCTTATATGAGAGAGAATACAGTTGAACGTACATTTGTTCCGTATCAAAATATACGTGAAGCAGACGCTATGTACTCTAAGAAAATTCTGAGAGTAGTTGAACTCAGGGAAAAACAGAATCATCCTCTTTATTTCCCAATTATCAGAATGACTTATCCTGCTGGCGAAAATGTTCAGCCTCAAAGAAGTCGTGTAAATTTTCTTTATTTGATTTATAACATAGGAATCTTAGGTGAAAAATATGATATTCTCACCGGAGAATTACTTGATACAGTTATAGGTAAGCAATATCCTGTTTATAAATTAAATCCTAGCGACATTACTAACTGGCATCGAGAACCAATTGAAGTAGATGATCCTGTTAGAGGAGATTTGTTGGCTTATTTTGAAACTATTCAGGAACAAGACATTGATGGAAACCTAGTTGACGTAACAATTCCAGCTAAACTCGAAGACACAAGAGTTATGGATATGTTGTGGATTTGGGAAGAATGGGTTTTTGACAAACAAAGATCAGTAATGGATGTTCGTATTGTTGCAATTTCTCCTGATGGTTGGCAAGGTGAACAGCGTATTTGGCCTTTCTGGATTTATTTTCCTGATTACAGACCTTTATTAGCTTCCTATGAAGTTTTTAATTCTCAAAATGATGCTGAACATAAAACTTTTGATGATATATTTTTCAAAAGAAGGTTCACAAGTTATATTGTAGCAGAATCTAATAACTATGACAATAGATTAATTTCTGACTATTTACTTGGTATTGATGCAATACGCGAAGGTGAAAGAATCCAAGAAGAAATCTTCAAAATGGAACACGATCAATGGGAATATTAAACACTATTTATAAAATAAAAAAAGGAGCTTTAAGCTCCTTTTTTTATTTTATTCCCTCGCCAAACTTAAGCTTAGCCTCATTTAACAAATCTGATATCTGTTGTTCATTATCCCTCTTACATATTAAAATCGCAGAATCGGTGTCCACAACAATCATATCCTCAATACCATTTAGTATAACAACCTTATTAGTACCTGAGGTATTAACATAATTATTAAATGACTGACTTATCAAAACCTTATCACCAAGTACCACATTATTATCTGAATCTTTTTCATGAAGGCTATACAAAGAATTCCAAGTACCCAAATCAGACCAACCAAAATTTGTCTTTAATACTCTTACATTTTGAGCCTTTTCCATAACACCAAAGTCTATTGAAACACTTTTAGCATCAGAATAAATCCTATTAATAGCAACACTTTCATTATCTGTACCAAATACCGCTTTGTTTTCAATAAATAGATTATACATTTCAGGTAGAAATTCCTTTATCGCGTTGTCAATAGCATCGTGTTTCCAAAGAAATATTCCTGAATTCCAAAGAAAATCACCACTGCTTAAAAAGAATTTAGCTAGTTCAAGATGAGGTTTTTCTGTAAATGTTTTAACCGAATCAAACATGGAATCATCCACATCCTTTGCTATTTGTATATAACCATAACCAGTCGCAGGTCGATCAGGGGTAATTCCAAAAGTAACCAACGAATTATTGTTATTTATATATTCCAAGCCTTCTGAGATGTTTTTTAGAAATTCTTTTTCGTTTAAAATAAGGTGATCAGCAGGAGTTACAACTATATTTGCATTTGGATCTCTTAATCCAATTCGTATGTTTGCGTACAAAATACATGGAGCAGTATTTCTTCGCATTGGCTCTCCTAGAATATTTTCATTTAAGACTAAAGGAAGTTGTGTTTGAACAATCTTTCGGTATTCCTCATTTGTAACTACATATATATTCTCGACAGGAATCAATTTTTCCATCCTATCAAATGTTTGCTGAATGAGGGTTCTTCCTGTACCCATAATATCAAGAAACTGCTTTGGCATATTGCTTCGACTTACAGGCCAAAAGCGGCTTCCAATTCCACCCGCCATTATTACACAATAGTTTTGTTTCATAATTTCAACTTTAGAATTTAATTTAACACAATATAGTTATATTTTTTTTTATTTGCAAGAGAGTTTGATTAAATTTGTAACTACAAATTTATATGAAACTACTATCTGTTATAGGAAAATATTTGGTACTGATGAGTGCAGTATTTACTAAACCTGTACGTGCAAGGATTTTCATTAAACGTGTATTTGAAGAAGTCGAACAAATAGGTATGGATTCTATTTGGATTGTATCAATTGTTTCGGTTTTTATGGGTGCTGTGCTTACATTACAGGTTGCTATTAACTTTACATCTCCTGTAATTCCACAATATTTAATTGGATTAAGTGCAAGAGACACATTTATTCTTGAATTTTCCAGTACTATCATTTGTCTCATTTTGGCTGGTAAGGTTGGTTCTAATATTGCCTCCGAAATTGGCACAATGAGAATAACTGAACAAATTGATGCCTTAGAAATTATGGGAGTAAACTCGGCAAATTATTTGATTTTACCAAAAATTACTGCTGCTCTAATCTCTTTCCCAATACTCAACTTACTTAGCATTATTCTTGGAATTTTAGGAGGCTATCTAATAGCTATAGCAACAGATGTAGTAAGCATTTACGATTATATTTATGGTCTAAATTATATGTTTGTTCCATTTTATGTTACTTATTCTCTTATTAAAATATGCGTATTCTCAATAATCATTACATCGGTTTCTTCTTTTCATGGTTACTATACTTTCTGGGGAGCTCTCGAAGTTGGTAAAAGCAGTACAAAAGCTGTTGTATATAGTATAATTTTGGTTTTATTGTTTAACCTGATTTTAACTCAACTACTACTTACATGATTGAAGTAAAGAATGTAAATAAAAGTTTTGATAATCAGCATGTCTTAAAAGATATAAATGCTTCTTTTGAGCCTGGTAAAATCAATATGATTATTGGTCGCAGTGGTTCAGGAAAAACTGTTTTGTTAAAATCTATAATAGGTCTTAAAATACCGGAAACAGGAGAAATATTTTTTAATGGACGTGAATTTATAAGAGCAAATATTAAATTTAAAAGAGAAATTCGCAAAGAATTGGGTATGGTTTTTCAGGGTGGTGCCTTATTTACCTCTTTAACTGTTGAAGATAATATTATGTTCCCTCTAAACCTATTCACTAATCTTACAAAAAAAGAGAAGCTCTCAAGAGTAAACTTTTGTTTAGAGCGTGTTAATATTCAAAATGCAAATAAACAATTCCCATCCGAAATAAGTGGGGGTATGCAAAAACGAGTTGCAATAGCTAGGGCAATTGCACTTAACCCCAAATACTTATTTTGTGATGAACCCAACTCCGGACTTGATCCTCAAACAGCAATTCTGATTGACCAACTTATACACAATATTACTGTTGAATATAATATGACAACAATTGTGAATACTCACGATATGAACTCTGTTATGGAAATTGCTGATAGTATTATTTTTATCTATGAAGGACATAAATGGTGGCAAGGTGGTCGTGAAGATATCTTTAATTCAGACAATAAAGAACTAAATGATTTTGTTTTTGCCTCAGAATTATGTAAGAAAATAAAAAAAACAAATCCATGAAAAAGATTTATATTATAATTACTTTTATTTCGATAATTGTCTTATCATGCATTTCTGAGCCTAAATATTCTACACCTAAAGGTGAAAATATTATTCCAAAAGATTCTCTAGAATTACTAATCTACGATATTCATCTTGCAGACGCGATAATAACGTCAAAAATAATGAAAACTAAAGATAATAAGCTTGTCGATTCATTATTATATGTTAGTGTTTTTGAGAAACATAATTATACACGTGAACAATTTGAGCAAACCTTACTATATTATGTCCACAATAGGATGGACACTCTAAATACAATCTACGATAGAGTAATAGACAGGTTTAATCTGGAAAAGGGAGAAATTTACTAAATCAATGCGTCATTTTGCAGCAAACTATATTTTTGACGGAAAATCTCTTATTAAAAATTCGTTAATAACTGTTGACAACTCCAACAATATTATTTACGTTGGCAAAGAAAACGATGCACTGATAGAAAGGCCGAAAATGATTTTTTACAACGGAATCTTGTCTCCTGGATTTGTTAATGCTCATTGCCACCTTGAGCTATCAGACTATGAAAAAACTGACGAAAAAGACAAGGGTTTATCTCATTTTATTTCTAATATTATTTCTAAAAGAAATTCATTCAACGACAATAAGAAAATAGAAACTTATGATAAGATAATGTTTGACAATGGGATTAATCTGGTTGCTGACATTGTTAACACAGATAAAACTATTGGTATCAAAACTAAATCATCAATATCATACCTGAACTTTATCGAAATAAGTGGAACAAATGATTTAACAATTGATGATAAGATTACTTATGCCGAAAATCTAATATTAAAATTCAAATCTGCTGGCTTATCTGCTTTTGCAACTCTTCATGCTTTTTATTCGGCTTCACAAAAACTATATAATTATATCTTAAATAAGTCCGATAATAATATACTTTCTATCCATTTCTTAGAATCGGAAGAAGAACTCAATTTTTTTCAGGGTGAACATAATTCTTTATACCATTATATTTTAAGTATAAATCCAGACTTCACTAAACTTGTAAATAATATTAGTAATTTATTTGATTTGATTGATAGTTTTCCAGACACCGCAACTATTATACTTGTACATAATGTAAAGACAAATAAAACAAATTTTAAAACTGACAAAAACAAATATTATTGCTTATGCCCTGCATCTAATCTATTCTTACACAACGAATTACCCTCATCAGATTTTGTTTATAATAACTTAGATAGAATAATTGTGGGCACAGATTCGATAGCTTCGAATACAGAACTGGATGTATTTAGAGAAATAAAAATACTGTCACAAAAGTATCAAGATTTAAAACTAATTGAACTTTTGCAAATGATCACTTCCACAGCTTCAGATGCTTTAAATAATTCAGAATTCGGAAGATTCGCTGTTGGGACAAAACCTGGAATTATACTTATTAATAATATAGACCTGATTAATCTAAAAATTAAAGATCAAAGCTATATTACAAGAATTGTGTAATGATGTCTATAAACTCTTTAAAAAAGTCAAAAAACATATTGATTTGTCCACTTAACTGGGGCTTAGGACATGCCTGCCGTATAATACCAATAATTGAATATTGCATTGAAACAAACAAAAATATTGTAATTGCAGGCAATGGTTCTTCATTAAAGCTACTTTTACAACGATTTCCCTCGATAAAAAATGAACATATCCCCGCTCCCACTCTTAATTATAGCAGAAAACAAAGTATAGGTATTAGATTTTATTTAAGTTTCTTTCTTATGTTTTTGAATATATATAGAGAAAATAGGTTTACAAAAAATATAATAAAGAAATACAATATTGACACTATAATATCAGATAACAGACCCGGGATTTATTCAAAAAAAGTAAAATCCATTTATATAACACATCAGGTTAATGTTTTTACTTCTGAAAAGTTAGGATTTATTTCTAGCATTTTAACAAAACGACATTTAAGAATTATTAAAAAATACACTTACTGTTTCGTCCCTGATTTCGCTGAAAAGAGTATAGCAGGCAGATTATCAGAAAACACTACAGGTCTTGATTTGATTTATCTTGGGCCATTATCAAGATTTTCGGGATTAGAATCTGAAAATTATAATAATAACAAAGTTTATGAAATAGTCTGCATTGTTTCAGGGCCTGAACCTCAGAGAAAAGTTTTTGAAGATATCTTAATAAAAAAGTTTAAAGACGAAAAAACAAAAGTACTAATCTTACGCGGCTTACCAGAAAAACAAAATCAGACTATTCAAATTGGAAATATTTGTTTAATCAATCACTGCAATGACACAGATTTTCTCAATTATCTAAAACTATCCAAAATTATTATATGCCGCAGTGGATATAGCACTATTATGGACCTCATCACTATTAAAAAAATTGCCATTCTTATACCGACTCCCGGACAACCTGAACAAGAATATCTAGGAAAACATCTTAAAAAGTATGGGTTTATCTGTGTAGAACAAAATGATATTTTAAACTTTAACCTTAAATCCCTAAATTTCTCGGAGTATAACGCAATAAATTACGATAGTCAAGAATTGAAAAATATATTAGATTTGTACCTATGAAAGTATGCGGATTTAGTATTATAAGAAACGCAATAAAATATGATTATCCAATTGCAGAGGCTATTGGATCTATCTTACCAATATGTGATGAATTTATTGTTGCAGTAGGCAAATCCGATGATGAAACATTGAATCTGATAAAAAGCATTTCGCCAGAAAAAATAAAAATAGTAGAAACGATTTGGGATGACAGTTTACGTGAAGGTGGAAAGGTACTTGCTGAAGAAACTAATAAAGCATTTAAAGCAATACCTGATGATTTTGACTGGTGTTTTTACATCCAAGGCGATGAAGCTGTACATGAAAAATATTTGCCAACTATACAAAAAGCTATGCAAGATAATCTTGAAAAAGATAATGTAGATGGCCTGCTTTTTAAGTATCTACACTTTTACGGTTCATATGACTATGTGGGAGAATCGTACCGTTGGTATAGGAACGAAATAAGAATCATTAGAAATAATAAAAAAATATATTCTTTTCGAGATGCACAAGGCTTTCGTAAAGACGACAATAAAATGCTAAGAGTTAAATTGATTGATGCGTATGTCTATCATTATGGTTGGGTTAAAGACCCTCGTGCTATGCAAAAGAAACAACAGGATTTTAATAAACTATGGCATGATGACGAATGGATTGACAAAAATGTAGCAAAATCAGATCAGTTTGATTACTCTGCAATTGATGCTTTACAAAAATTTACAGATTCCCATCCTGCTGTAATGTTAGAAAGAATAAACAGAATAAACTGGAAATTTGACTATGATCTTAGTTTGAACAAAACAAAAACAAAAGATAAACTTAAAAGAATGCTCGAAAAACTGGGAATAAGTTTCGGGCAATATAAGAACTATAAATTATTAAAATAAAAAAAGGGACTTGTCAGTCCCTTTATATTGTTTTTTTCTTTTTTATTCTTCAGCTGCAAAAGGTTTCAGCGTCTGCAATACAGTACCTACATCTTGATAAATACTCCCTTGACCATTAATAGCGCCCTGGTAAAAGTAATTAACATTTTGTCTGGTATGAATTTCTTTATTCTTTAACATATCCAATTCCCAAGTAGTTGAATACTCGCCATTTGCATATTTTACAGAAGTAGAATAAGTAGAGTCAAAACTCCATGTAGGTGTTTCTTCACTATCTTCACTTAAAGTCATAGTATACACTTGAATTATCTGCTTTGATTCTTCAATAACAATTGCCATTCTTTCCTTATTTTTATAATCATCTATGTTTCCTAAGAAATTCCAAGTCCCTGACTTTTCTTCGAAAACTCTATATTGAGTAAAGCTAGATTCATCAGAATCTTCACCAGTAGGTTCTTCAACAGTATATTCATATTCGTATGTCTGCCTGTAAATTCCCTCTTTATCAAAATAAACAAAGTTCCTACCCTCTAAGACTTTTCCCTCAACTAACCTTGTACTGTCTGTATTTAAAATCTCAGTATATTCTGACCATGCCAATCCATCAATTGTTGTTGTTCTTTTTACCTGAACATCATTGTTATATGTAGTTTTAATAATAGACTGCATATTCGTGATGTTCCATTTCCCAGTCACACGTGCTTTACGGGTATATATAGAAAAAAACGGATCGTCCTCACCTTTTTTAAAACAACTGGTTGTCAACAAAGGAAGAACTATTATCATTCCCAACAATACTAAACTTAAGTGTTTTTTTGTGTTCATAGTTATACTCTGTGTCAATTTGTACAAAAGTAATTTCTTTTTAAATAATTTACAAATAAATAGAAAAAAAATTTAATAATCATAATTTTTTAACAAAAAATGCTTCTTTGGTCAAAAAAATGTTTATAACCTGTTAATATTTCAAAAATCAATCGTAAAAATAACTATTTTTTTTATACTTAATAATTTTTATTGCAAATAATTCTAAATATTTTTTTCGCAAATATGACAAAATATAATATTCATAATAAAAATCATCATTATTTACCGATTTAATAGTTTTTAGAAGTTCATTATAAACCTTTTACTAATATAACACAAAGAGAAAAAGATTTGTTGTGAATAATTTTAAAATGTTTAAAAAAATATGATGCAAACTCATTTTACAAAAAGCAAACATAATAATCTATGAATTTTAAAATTTTGGAATCGGGCAATTCACAGATTTTATTATAATTTTATCTAATATCACTTAAATAAGATGTATTTTTTATATTTTTGAGCTCTAATTCTTAAAAATATGGTTATAAATACAAAAGAAATTGCCTCAAGAATAAAACTAGGAACAATGCTGTTAACTTTAGTATATGCAGGTTTCTTAGTTGCCGCATTAGTGTTTGCATGGTCCCCAAAACATTATTTTGAAATTGTATTATCAATACTCTATTTATTATTCCTTGCTTTCATTTTTGTAAAGAATTATTGTTATATTTTTTATAATTCTGATGGACTTAAAATAATTATGAGATACACCTCCTTGCAACCGCTTTCTGCAGGCAATTATTCTATCGAAATTCCAAAAAGAGATTTTGTAAAAGCAGAAATTGTTAGTTCTCATATAGGTTTTAGAAAAAACCTTATATTTTATGTAAAGACTCCTCAGGGTGTTGCCAAATTCAAACCAGTTAGTTTATCCATACTTAACAAGTCGCAAGTTGATGGTATTATGGATGAATTAAATTCACTCTAATATCGCATAAATATTAGTAATAGTTTAAAATCTGACTTCACATTTTATGAGTTAAATTCAAATTATTAATAAGAATGACTTGCAGAGAGACAAATATCCCCGACAAAGAATTTCCAAAACTTATAGATGAAAGACTCTATAGTCTGGCTATTTCCTTTTTATCAGGTGTTGGTGATATTAATGCAAAAAAACTAATTTCACGCTTTGGAAGTGCAGAATCAATTTTTAAGTCTTCGTTGAGTGAGCTTAGAAAAGTTTCAGGTATTGGGGATATGATTTCGTTGCGTTTATACAACAGTTTTTCATCAGCGATACAAAAAGCTGAAGAAGAATTGTTATACATATATTCAAATGAACTTGATTTTGTAACCTATACAGATAAAGACTATCCTAGCCGGCTTAAAGAGTGCGATGATGCTCCTATGGTAATATATTACAAAGGTCAGGCTGATTTTAACAGCAAAAAAATAATTAGTATAGTAGGAACTAGAAACGCAACAAAGTATGGGACAGATTTCTGCACGAAATTAATAGAATCCATATCATCAAAATATCCTGAGACAATAATAGTAAGTGGTCTGGCATACGGAATAGACATTGCTGCCCA
>JAQVEY010000365.1 GCA_028697515.1 Bacteroidales bacterium
AATAATCTTCGATAATATTTAGATTTTCAAAATCTCTCCACTTGTCAGGATATCCTATTTTAACATTAATTGCTGCTAATTTTTCAAGGGCTTTTACTTTTGTTCCCTCACTCATCCAATCAAGATTCTTTATTCTTTCGCCAAATGCAAATCTTAGGTTCTCAACCAATTCAATCATTCGTTGCTTTGCTTCCGGAGGAAAATATTGTTTAACAAAAATCTGTCCCACAGCCTCACCCAAACAGGAATTTGTTTTATTTACAACCTTTCGCCACCTAGGTTGCTGAACTAAAGCTCCTGTTAAAAACTTCCCATAAAACTCCCAATCAGCATCACAAATGTCGGAATGTAAATATTGAGCTGAATAGTTTAATATATTCCAGGTAAAATACAATTTCCATATTTCGAGATCTGAAGTTTTAAAAATTTTTGAGAATTCTTTGAAAAACTCAGGTTGACTTACATTAATTGTTCCTGCAACAGGTAATCCAATTAAATTAAAATATGTTTGAAAGTCAAAATCAGGCGAAATCGTATTTAATTCTTTGATAGTCAATCTATTAGTTGTTGCAAATGGATCTCTAAGTTCCAGATTGGTCATTGACTTATTTGCAAGTTTATATTCAAAATCAAATATTTTCTTAGCAGCTTGCTTTGCTTGATCTTGGTCAAATCCGGCAATTACAAACATTTTAGCTATATGATTTAAATATTCGGTACGTATTTCGATTGACCTTGCATCATCAGAAGTGTAATAATCCCTATTTGGTAACCCCAAGCCTCCTTGATATAAATAAGCAATTTGCATATTACTATCCTCCCTATCAGCACTACCAAATAATGCAAAACATGTTGGAATTCCCATTTTATGGAGTTTTGCTATTTCATTAATCAAGTCATCTTTTGTTTCTATTTTTTCAATATCACCTAATAAATCTTCAATTGGAGCCAATTTATCATTATTAATCTTAACAGAATCCATTCCCATACGATAAAATGTTTCTATTTTCCATTCAATGGAGTTAATGGGATTTTCTTTCTCAGATAAACCTGTAATAAGATCATTAACTTTCTGATTTGTTTCTTTTGCCAAAAGGTCAAAAGCCCCAAATCTACTTTCTTCGTCAGGTAATGGATTGTTCTTTTGCCATCCTCCTGTAGCGTATTGATAGAAATCCTCAGATGGGCTAATAGTTGTATCTAAGTCTGACAAATTAATAGCTTTTATTTCCATTTCCTTTGGTTCCATTTTTTTAGTTTTAGGATTACAAGAATAAAAAATAATACAAATCACTGCGACTGATAAAAAAACAATCTTTCTGTTCATCATTCTTAAGTTTAATATTAAATAAATTTCAATTTAGAATTCGAAATTGAATTTTTAGTTTTTACAATATTAACTATTTTTTTTTGAAGCTTATTCGTTTCTCCTCCCCTTTTAACAATCTTTTAATATTTTTTTTATGAGTTACAACAATTAAAACTGACGCGACTATAGAAAAGACTGTTAATGTAGGAGAAGTACCGTCTGTTATAAAATACATAATCAATGGAAATGATAAAGCGGCAATAATTGAAGATATCGAGACAATTCGTGTAATTAAAAATACAATTATGAATACACCTAAAGTAATTCCGGCAACAGCAGGATATAGAGCAAGTACTAACCCCAACATTGAAGCAACTCCTTTGCCACCTCTAAACCCTGTATAAAGAGGAAATATATGACCAATTACAGCCGAAATACCAAATACAAGCTTTATTTGATAATAGAACTCCGTTTCTAAAACAATATCGGGAATAAGATTAATTAATTGAACAGCTAAAAAACTCTTAAGAATATCAGCAATAAAAACCGGAATTCCAGCTTTATATCCCAATACTCTAAAAGTATTTGTAGCACCGGCATTTTTGCTGCCATGTTCACGCACATCAACACCAAAAAACCATTTACCAAACCAGACAGCCGAGCTAAATGAGCCTATAAGATACGAGACTATTGTGAAAATTATAATGTATAAATACATATTTTAAAATATTTCAATAAAACTAGCGTGATAAGGGAAAAGGGTCGGTTATCGGTAATCGGTAATCAGTAATCGGTTATCTGTAATCGGTAATCAGTAATCGGTATCGACACGCACTGGCTGTCGCTCAGGGCTGCTCAGTAGCCGAATTGGTGATCAGTAACTTCGAACTGTGAGGTCACTGAGCACAGTCGAAGTGCCGAACTCCAAACTTATAACTTTATACTTCCCATATCAATATTTATTTGACCTTTCCATATCACGTTTTGAATCCCTTGTTTTTATATCTTCTCGTTTATCATGCATTTTTTTTCCTTTTGCTAAAGCAATTTCTAGTTTTGCAATTCCCTTCTCATTTAATAATAATCCTATAGGAACTATTGTCAAACCTTTTTCTGCCACTTTTTTTTGTAGTTTATTAAGCTCACGCCTATTTAAAAGTAATTTCCTATCTCTCTTGGGTTCATGATTATTACATGTTCCCAGCACATATTCTGCAATATGTATCCCTGTTACCCACAATTCCGACCCTTTAAATACGCAAAACGAATCAGAAAAATTAATTTTTCCATCCCTAATTGATTTAATCTCCGTGCCTAATAGGACTATACCTGCAGTAAGTCTCTCTATAAACTCATATTTAAAATAAGCTTTTTTATTCTTATATAAAATAGTTTTTTCCGCCATAAAATTCTAAAAAACAAAGTCAAAAAATGGATAAACTAGAGCAAAATTAAGAATAAAGTACACACCTATCAAAATTAGTGATATTACTGAATAAACAACAATAACATCTGATTGAGATGGTTTCAACAAATTTACTACACCCCAGTACAAAACAAAGAAAGTATAAAGAGATATTATACCTAAAAAGAACAAACCCGGAAACAAATTCATGAGAATTATTCCCACATAAAAAGGTACTAGGCTTATATAAATTAATGCAGCGACTTTAGATTTTGATTTCTTGATATTAAAATATGGCAATAAATAATTTATTAAAACAACTACTAACAAAAAGAAAAACAGATCAATAAAAAGATTTACTGCAGAGTATAGTACTATATATTTAGCATCTGTGACCGATAAATATGCTAGCGTTTTACCCACAAATCGTGCAATGAATAAAAACACTAAAGTCAAAATAAAGAAGGGACTTATAATATCTTTAAAACTAATTTTATCAGAATCGTACCTTAACCAACCCAAAACGGGGTTGTAT
>JAQVEY010000366.1 GCA_028697515.1 Bacteroidales bacterium
ACATGTGATATGCAGGATACTGACCTGCATTGAGCATAACCACATCATCATCCTCCGTCCGTTGCATGATGACCTTCGGCTGCAGCAATAGAGTGGTTTTCGCAAGGTCGGGTAAAGGAAGCTCGGAAGCCTGCCAGAACGGATGGTCATCATCCAATGCCAGGATAAGGAAGGTCTTCAGCGCCCAATAGGGTGACCCCGGAGCGTTGTACTCTTCGGCCATCGCACGGGAAGGGTAGGTGTACCCTACTGTCAAGAAGCCATCCCGGTCGAAAATCGGTTGCTTGAACCACCACCGAAGATTACGTAGAATTATTCCTTTCATCACCCCCCATGGCAAAACTTCAATGTTTGAAAATGCACAAGCACTGTAGAAAGAGACTACAGCAAACCGATAGGTAAGTGAACGTCCGTAAGGAACAAAAGGCCCTTCTTCTGTGAAATAGGTGATATGTTGCTGAGCAAACAATCCAGCCCGCTGGCTGAACCTGTCGGCTCGCTGCCTATCAAGTTGACCCCTGAAATGGCAATACAGAAGAGCATAGTACTGCATGGCAAGTGGATTGTAGTTGTCAAACGGCACAGCGTCGCGGTACCAACCGTCACCTGCATACATGCTCTCAAGTAAATCCAGGTCGGCTGTCATAAGATCAAGATTGAACTCCTTTCGCCCAAGCTGCTCGAAGGCCATGTTTACCAAAACCCTGAAGAACCTCCAGTTATTTGCAGACATAGTATGAGTGTTGATCTGGGACAACCATGCACAAACGTTGTCTTGTTGTATGGATGTCAGTGGTTCCCAGTAGAACTGTGGTGTCAACAGCAATGCCAGGGCGATTGCTGCCATTTCCACCATGCGCTGGTCATAATCCGTGACATCACCCCAGTAATTAGGCCCTTGTGTATCTGTGCCTTCTACAAGCCCTTGTGCATGCAACTGCTCTGCCTCCCAGCTGAAGCCACCACTTCTAAGCGGCACCAAGCCCCAGAGCAACCTCGACCATCCCTCCAATAACGCTACTTGTTGGCTGTAATGTGCCGCCTCATTGCCTATGAACAGAAGTGATCCGTGATTTGTTAAAGCGTTCTCACATGGATTGAGAATCATCAGTAAAGCCTGAGCTAAATCCTCTCTTGTAGTAAGTTTTAGATTATGAATAGGAAGGTCATAGGTTTTCATCGTGATTCCTTTCAGTGATTACCAAAATTGTATTGCAGTTCCGAGCAAGGTTCCCAGTGCTTCCATATAGAAGTAATCTCCCCAGATGGTGCATTCATCAATGCCTACCCCATTGGGTTTCCCATATACGGCATGCAGCAAGATACCATTAGAGTGGGGAATGCTTGCAGATGTGTAGTTTCTGCAAAGTTCCAGCAGCATCGCCAAAGCTTTTGTTCGGTATTCCAATGCTTTCGCATCATGGACTCCAAGCAGTGAGCTGAGCAGCAACAATCCGTTGATGGCGATTGCACACGCCGATGAGTCACGCTCCTCATCACCTTCGGTGAAGATAAGATCCCAGTAGCAGATCAGGTCGTCAGGAAGGTGCGCCAGAAAGTAGTCGGCCAACCGCATTGCATCTTTCAGGCACCCAGTGTCATGGGTATAGGTATAAGCGAGGGCCAATCCGTAGATACCCCATGCCTGGCCTCTTGCCCAACATGAATCATCACTATACCCCTGGGCTGTGACCCCGCGTATTGGGGTTCCGGTTTCGGTATTGAAGTAATAGGTGTGGAATGTGGTATTGTCAGCTCGTATGAGTGTTTTTCTGGATTGTGATAGATGATTGAGAGCTGCATCCTTATACACAGCATTTCCTGTGACTTCTGTAGCCCAGAAAAGAAGCGGGAGATTCATAAGGCAATCAATAATTATTCTGCCTCGTTGCTGAGGATCGTCCAAATCACCCCAGGCTTGAATGATACCCGAGGCTTGGGAGTATCGTTCCATCAATAGGTCTGCAGCATCAAGAGCTGTCTGTTTTGCTTCCTCGCTACCGGTAATGAGATAATGTGCCTTGGCTGAGAGGATGTAAAGGAATCCCAAATCATGTGTGCCGGTATTGATGCGTTGCTTAATCCGTTGTTGATAGTCTGGCAGGGTATGTTCGGCCGCAGCCTTGAAGACATCGTCTTTGGTATGTAGATACGACAGCCATAGCATGCCATTGTAAAAGCTGCTTGTCCAATCTGTATTTGCAATTTTTGCATAGACATTATGTGTACTCGCCGGGGCTGGATATCCATCGGAGAAGAAGGCAATATTACTTCGTGTTTTCTCAATGGCATAGTTATAAGCATCCTCCCAGATCTTATGCAAGGTCTGGGAATCAGCAAGATTTTGTTGTTTCACGCTTCAATCCTTTGTTTTGTAGTAGTTTTGTGTTACGTAAAAGGCCAATTTCCTTGTCTTGCGGTCAGCATCAATCAAGCCTTTACGATTGAATCCTTCTTGGTATCGATTGAGCCTACGGACGGCACGGAAATCGTAGAAAATCCAGGGAGTCAGGCCTCTGACATAGTGAGCTTTATCCAGTGTTGCAAACTGTTTCTTGTACAAAGCTTCCTGGTACTCTTCGGTCCACATTGTATTCTTGGTACCATGATTTCCGGCTCTAGCTCCTCCCCCGAACTCAGTGATGATTACCGGCTTGGTGAGCTCCGTATTGTTCAGGATGGTAAGCAGGTCCTCAAAGTTTGGTTCGTACCAACCGTAATACTCGTTGTTTCCTATGACATCCAGATACTCCATCAGGCGGTCTTCAAGCTTTAGCTTGGCAGTGTTCACCAAACATGCGGCGCTTATCAGTCGTGTTGAATCCAAGCTTCTTGCTTGCTTTGCCAAGGACGACATGAACCTGAGTCTGCTGTCAGTATCCGGGTTCTCATTTCCCACCGACCAGATGATAACACTCGCCCGGTTGCGGTCCCGGAGTACCAACTCTGAGAGTTGGTTCTCTGCATCCTGATATGTTTCCTCGTTGGTGAAATTGATTGCCCAGTATACAGGGATTTCCTCCCAAAGCAGAACGCCCAATTCATCGGCTATTTGTGCGAAACGTCTGGTATGCGGGTAGTGTGCCAGACGAAGGAAATTTCCTCCCATCTCCTTCAGGTCAGCAATCGTCGCCCTGATTATTGCCTCATTGGTTGTTTTTCCCAAGTCAATATGGTCCTCGTGAACACTGATCCCTTTCAGGAACAATGATTTACCGTTGAGGAGAATGTCCGT
>JAQVEY010000367.1 GCA_028697515.1 Bacteroidales bacterium
AATATTATGAAAAAACAGGTCGAAAAGTGGGAATTAAGCCCTCTGGAGGAATGTCGATTAGCGAGGATGCGATTATCTATTATCTTATAGTAAAAAATGTATTAGGTGAGGCTTGGTTAAATAATAATCTATTCCGTTTAGGAGCTTCAAGACTTGCAAATAGTATTCTTAGTGATTTAAGTATTCTAGAAGGTAAAAATGAAAAAATAAATTATTTCTAGTTATTTGTTTCTACTAATAATATAATCTACTAATTCGAATAATGCTTGCCTTGCTTCTGTTTTAGGCAATTTCTCGAGTTGCTCATTTGCGTCGTTTTTCATTTTAATTAAGGTGTTTTCACTTTCAATAATTCCACCCTTCTCTATAACCCTACTCACGACATCTCTTTCACAATCTCTATTATTACCTGCATTTTTCCAAGCCTCTTTTATACATTCGCGCTCTGATACTGACATGTTTTTCCAAGCCAAGATAAAAGGTAATGTGATTTTTCCTTCTCGTATATCAACTCCGCTTTCTTTCCCTGTTTCACCTTTTCCAACATAATCTAAAATATCATCCTTAATCTGAAAGATTATACCCAAAATATCACCGAAGGATTGAACAATTTTTATGTTTTCTCCGTTTGCTCCAGTAGAAATTGCCCCAGATTTACAAGCTACAGAAATTAATGAGGCCGTTTTATCTTTGATAATTTGGTAATATGTTTCATAATTAACCTCAAATTGTGATGAGCTGTTCATTTGATTTAGTTCACCAACACTAAGGTTCATAATAACAGGTGTTATAATTTTAAATAAATCATATTCATTATAATCTGTAGCAACTTTCATGGCTTTTGCAAACAAATAATCCCCAACTAAAACAGCAGTTTTATCATCCCATTTATGATTGACGGTTTGTTTTCCTCTTCGTAATACAGCATTGTCAACAACATCATCGTGTAACAATGTTGCAGTATGCATCAACTCTAAAACAAGAGCTGCATTGTGAGTTGATTGCTGAGGTTCTCCAAATAATCTACTTGTTAAATAAACTAATGCTGGTCTTACTCGTTTACCTTTTGATTCAAAAACATAACTCAAAACCTCGTTTAAAAAATCACTATTAGAATCGGCAACTTTCTTTAAGGATTCTTCAAGATTTTCTAGATCACTACTTATATTTTTTGTTATAGACTTAAATTGTACCATTTATTTAAAAATAACAAAAGTATAACTTTGTTTTTAATATTGTAATTTGAAATGAGAAATTAAATTTAAAAATCTTATAGTACTTTTATATCGAACGCCATTATAATTTCACTAAATTATCATACTAAATATAATTAAAATATACTTAAGGAAGAATAAATTAGAATCCTTGCCTAGAGCTTGTATAGGTGAAATTCAAATTCCTATCATTATTTCAAAATCACTCAATTATTGTCAAAACAAAAAAATGAGTAACTTTGTTTGATTAAAAATAATTAAATTTATGGCCCACATCAGATTGACTAAAATATTTGAATTTGAAGCTGCCCATGCATTGCATAATTACGACGGTTTATGTCGTAATATTCACGGGCATTCTTACAAATTGCATGTTACAATAATGGGTTCAATAAATGGCGATTCCACATCACCAAAATATGGTATGGTTATGGATTTCGGCGACCTTAAACAATTGATTAAACCGAATATTATCGACGAATACGACCACAGCATTCTGTTAAGTTCAAAAGAAAATTTAGAATATATTAAATCTGAAAACGAACTTTTTAAAAGAACTCATATTTTAGATTTTCAGCCGACAGCAGAGAACATGGTTATTCACTTTGCAAAAATTATAAAGTCGCTTTTACCTGCTGGTATTGAGTTACATTCATTAAAACTTTTTGAAACTGCAAGTTCATTTGCAGAGTGGTATGCAGAAGATCAATAAAATTAATTTCTATGTACAATACTCATATCATATCTCCCATGAAGAATGGCTTTGGCCAAGCCTTAGCTGAACTGGGAGAAAAAAACAAAAATATTGTTTGTCTTGGTACAGACATTACAAAATCTGTTGGTATGAATTTTTTTAAGGATAAATTTCCAGATCGTTTTTTTTCGCTTGGCATTGCTGAACAAAATACGGCTAGTGTTGCAGCTGGACTTGCGCTTTCGGGAAAGATTCCGGTTTTTTCAACTTATGCAGTATTTTCCTCAATGCGATCGGCTGACCAGATAAGAGTTTCTATTTGTTATAATAATCTTCATGTTATTATAGGTGGAGCACATGCAGGAATTTCGGTGGGCCCCGATGGTGCTACTCATCAGGCTTTAGAAGATATTGCAGTAATGCGCTCACTGCCAAATATGACAGTATTAAGTCCTTGTGACGAAAATCAGACAAAACTTGCTACAATTTCTGCAATCAAACAAATTGATGGACCTTGCTATATAAGATATGGGAGAGAACCTGTTCCAAACTTTACAGATCCTGATGATAATTTCATTGTGGGCAAAGCAAAATTACTTAGAAAAGGAAAAGACATTAGCATAATCGCAACGGGTTCAATGGTTTATACGGCTTTAATGGTTGCCGATGAATTAGAAAAAATTGGGATATCGGCTTCAGTTTTAAATATTCACACTATAAAACCTATTGATAGTGAGGCAATTATTAAAGTGGCACAAAAAACGAAAAAAATTGTAAGTCTCGAAGAACATCAAATATTTGGTGGTCTTGGTTCGGCAGTTGCCGAAGTCTTATCACAAAATTATCCTGTTAAATTAAAAATAATTGGCATGCCCGATTGTTTTGGCGAATCTGGAAATCCCGAAGAATTACTAAAAAAATACGGTTTAGATCCCAAAAGTATATTTGAGAAAATCATCAATTTCATAAATAATTAAATGCAATATTTTCTAATCAATATTTTAATCATCCTGAGCATTTGTTCTTGTTCAGATATATCGAAAAAAGCTGAAGTACAAAATAACAAAAACACTAATATTATTGTAGTTGATACAGTTGCGAAAGATTCTATAGTCCCTGAATATCCGAATATTTCAAAAGAATATCTTCTGGGAAAAATAAATCCCGAACAAGATTCTATGTTTGTTGAAGTGCCCTCCAAATACTGCATAATGAGAAAAGAATACATTCATAAAGATGTTCTCGAGCCTTTTATTGCAATGTACGAAGCAGCCGAAAAAGATGGAGTTCGTTTAGGAATAATTTCAGCTTTCAGAAGTTTTGATA
>JAQVEY010000368.1 GCA_028697515.1 Bacteroidales bacterium
TCAACAATAATCTCAACAATTGTGTTATGGGCATTTAGAAAAATGAATGTTCACAAAGCAAATAGCGTTTTTAAACGTATTCAACTTATATCTTCGGGATTGTTCAGTATTGGACATGGCCTTAATGATTCTCAAAAGGTTATGGGTATTATTGCAACTGCTATGATAGCAGCAGGCTCAATTAAAAACGTAAATTCTATGCCGGATTGGCTACCCTTATCATGTTTTGCAGCAATTGGAGCAGGAACAATGGTCGGAGGATGGAGAATAATTAAAACTATGGGAAGTAAAATTACTAAAATTACTCCTCGCGAAGGTGTTTGCGCTGACCTAGCAGGAGCTTTTACCTTGTTTATTACTGAAATACTTAAAGTCCCGGTAAGTACTACACATACAATTACAGGTGCAATTATGGGTGTCGGAGCAGTAAAACGACTCTCTGCAGTACGATGGGGTGTCTCTATAAAACTGGTCTGGGCATGGATACTTACAATTCCCGTTAGCGGTGCTTTAGCTGCATTAATATATTTATTAGTTACTGCCTTGGGACTGAAATAGTGTTTTTGGAAGATTGATATTCAGGAATTTGACTCGTATTAAATCCAAATAATTAAGCAATTGAATCATATATTATTTGCAACTAATCCTGTTCTCCCTCAAGTGTTTCTCGCGAGAAAGAACACAAACTAAGATTTAATTATTATGTTATAATTATATCCTTACTAACTCTCTTGCGAATTTGTTGCTGAGTTTATTGAAGCTTTCGCTTGCATATAGTAGTTATTCTCTCTGTTCTATTGCGAAAGATACTCATAGGTTAGGTAACGAAGTACTGGATATTAAAAATGCTCACATAAAAAGCAAAATAATTTAAAAAATGCTTTTATATAAAGCAAAATATCAGTATCTTTGTGGAAAATAATTATTATGGAACAATTATTACGAAAATCTAGACAAAAAATTGAGAATATAACACTTGAATTTAAAAGGTATTTGTTTTATAAAATAAATTTCAAAAATCGTTTAATCAGTATTGCCGGAAGCAGAGGGACTGGAAAAACAACATTGTTACTGCAAATAGCAGCTGTTAATAATGAGATGACTTCTTTATATGTTGCATTGGATGATTTGTTTTTTACCAATACCACACTTTACAATCTTGCTGAAGATTTTTATAATATCGGAGGGAATTTACTTTTATTGGATGAAGTCCATAAATATCCTGATTGGTCACGCGAATTGAAATTGATTTATGATGATTTCCCTGATTTGCATGTAATTTTTTCATCTTCCTCTATACTCGATATTTATAAAGGAGAGTCAGATTTGAGTCGTAGGACAATATCCTATGTTTTAAAAGAAATGTCTTTCCGCGAGTATATATTGTTTTATGAGAAAATTGATTTGCCACAGTTATATTTAGATGATATGTTAAAAGAGCACGAAAGCATTAGTGTTGAAATCACAAAAAGAATAAAGCCGTTAAAATATTTCACATCTTATCTGAAACATGGTGCATATCCTTTTTACAATGGGAATGAATTGGAGTATTATCAACAAATATTAAACGTAATAAATCTGATACTCGATATTGATTTACCTGCAATTAAACCATTAGAATACTCCAATATAGCTAAATTAAAGAAGTTGCTTTATTTATTGTCAGTCAATGTTCCATTTATACCCAATATCAGTAAGCTGAGTG
Organism: Bacteroidales bacterium; assembly: GCA_028697515.1. Classification (GTDB taxonomy): domain Bacteria; phylum Bacteroidota; class Bacteroidia; order Bacteroidales; family ML635J-15; genus Bact-19. The sequence continues at coordinate 1,706 of JAQVEY010000368.1, forward strand.
AGAAGGTTGGTTTGACTCGAAATGCATTAGTACTTGCTCTGCAATTACTAAATAAAGCAGAACTTATTCATATTTTATATAAACAAACTAAAAGTATAAGTATTTTAAACAAACCGGATAAAATATGGCTCAATAATCCAAATTTAAGTTATGCGTTAAGCTATGGAAACCCTGATAAAGGAAATTTACGAGAAAGCTTTTTTATTTCACAGATAAATTATTTACATGAAATTTCATTAGTAGAAAAAGGTGATTTTATTATTGATAACAAGTATGTTTTTGAACTTGGTGGTAAAAACAAAAAACAGAAGCAAATTCAAGGAATTAAAGATGCATTTGTGGTAAAAGATGATATTGATACCGGAGTGCTTAATATTATTCCACTTTGGCTATTTGGTTTTTTGTATTAAATATTTACATAATTCTAAAATAGCTCATCATTGAAAATAAAATCTACCTAACTCTCGTGCGAATTTGTTGCTGAGTTTATCTAAGTATTTGCGTGGGAGATAGCTTATTCTCTTGATAAACAGTGCGTTAACCATATAAGATAAAACTACCCTAGGCTGTTCTTCTGAATAACATATTCGCGTTCAAGTCAGCACCATTTAGTATATCATTATTATATTCTCTGGTTTAATTTTTTTTTTAAATTTGTAGATTAATTTGTCAGAGAATTATTCTGATGAATTATAAACTCACTTAGTCTGTTTGCATATTAGAAATGGGACTGAGGGGGCGAAGCTGTGTAAGGGAGGAAAAGTAAGTAGTATTTAGTAGACACTAAGTAGTAGTTTCTGCTAAAACCAACTTACTACTACCTAATTTGGTTAAATTATAAAAAAAATCAAATAGAATGAAAAGTAAGTAGGAATTAGGAATTAGCACTTAGCACTTAGCACTTAGCACTTAGCACAACTACTACTTACTACTTACTACCCACTAATGACTAACAATTATTAATTATCAAAAAAATGGCAAATTTAAATGGATTCAAAGACTTGATAGTTTACAAGAAAGCATTTCAATTAGCGATGGAAATATTCACAGTTACCAAAACATTCCCTGCTGACGAGAAATATTCGTTAACTGATCAAATTAGACGATCATCTAGATCTATTGGCGCTCAGATTGCTGAAGGATGGCCTAAAAGAAGATATATTAAATCCTTTGTTTCTAAATTAATAGATTCGCAGGGAGAAGCATGTGAAACTACCCATTGGTTAGATGTATCATTGGCAGCAAACTACATTTCAAATGAAAAACATTTAGAATTAAATAATCTTTGCATAGAAATACAAAAAATGCTAGAAAGCATGATTAAAACACCTGAAAAATTCTGCAAATAACCACTATCTGCTACTTACTATTTACTACTAATTACATACTAACAAATGCCTTTCGATCACCACATAAAACCTCAAACTTCACTCTTCGAGCTTAACCTTAAAGAGCTTTGGGAGTACCGCGACCTTATCTATATGTACGTAAAGCGTGACATTGTTAC
>JAQVEY010000369.1 GCA_028697515.1 Bacteroidales bacterium
AGCTGAGGATTGTAAGAAAAAGTGATATTTTCTTTTTTCTCTATAATTTCAAGAGCCTTTGCTGGACTTATATATCCTTCGCAGACACTTATTTTTTTATTTGGAGCTATTTCCTGAGATATTGAATATAATGAGCTAAAAATCAGAAAAAATATCGGAATAATATTTATAAATACTGATTTATTCAGCATCTTTTAAAATGATAGTGTTATCAATCTTTTCGATTCTGATCTCTAAAGTCAGTTGCAGAATTTTGATAACTTCGTCTAAACTGTTGTTCTCAAAAGATGTGTTCAATTTTAAGTCTTCAGCATTACTAAGCTCAGAAATTACATCAATATTGTAAACCTCTGAAATAACTGAAGAAACTTCTGAGATGGGAGCATTATCAAACACTATTTCTTTTGTTTTCCAGTAGATGTCTGCTGAATTATTTGTGGCTATTTTAGTTATTTCTTTAGTATTTGTGTCATAAACAGCTTTTTCGTCCTTACTCAGACTTATATATTTATCACTGTCTATCTCAGCTACGCGAACAATACCTTCTGTAACGCTTATTTCAACTATTTCAGAATCTGCAAAAGATTTAATGTTGAATTTTGTTCCAATTACAGTTATTTGACAATCCTTTGCAATTACAACAAATTTATTTTCATCATCTTTGTGTTGAACTTCAAAAAATGCCTCACCTTCAAGTTTTACAAGACGATTCTTCTCGAAGTCTTTTGAATATTCAATTTTCGTATTTTCGTTTAGAGTAATCTGTGAACCATCTGCCAATTCAAATTGTGCAACAGAATCTGTTGAAGTAAAACTTAGCATTTCTGGATTTGAACTTATATTTTTGTGAGTTAAAATTAAAGTTGGAATAAGAATAAACAAAGCAATTGCAGCTACAGCAATATAAACTGTAAGTAGTTTTCTTTTTTTCTTCGTTTCAAATAATGAAATGCGATCATTTACTTTATTTAAAGCCTTATCTGTATCAAAATGTCTTGATGAATAATCAGAAGTAATCCAAACTGCCTTTATTCTTTTGAATTCTTCCTGATTACCAGAATTAATCCATTTCTCAATTATTGCAATTTCTTCAGGATTAGCTTCCCCTGCAAGATACTTCGCAATAAGCTCAAAATTTTCTATATCATTATTCTTATAATTCATTTAATTTATGACACTTAAGTTGTTAAATACCCCTATGATAAAATCACATTTTGTAAGAAAATATGTTAGGACAATTAAAAGAATAAACTCTTTATCTGATAGTTTCTCTCTTAAAAATTTGAGAGCTTCACCCATTTGATTTTCTACGGTTTTGATTGATATATCTAATTTTTCGGCAATTTCTTTGTATTTTAATCCATCTAATTTGCACAGAATAAATATTTCCCGCCTTTTCTGTGGTAACTGTTCAATTGCATTGCTGATGTTGCTAAGAGATTCAGCATTTTCCATTATTTCGGAAGAATCAAGATCGTATTCCTGTAATTGTGTTTCTTTGATATATGCTGATTTTATTTTTTCGTGTTTGAGTTTATTAAGAACGGCATTTTTTATTGATGTATAAAGATATGACTTTACAGCTACAGGAATACTTATTTGCTTATGATTTTGCCATAACTTAAAGAACATTTCCTGAACAATTTCTTCTGAGTCATCAGCATTGCACGACATAAACAAAGCATAACGACACAAATCTTGATAATATAAACGGAAAAGACTGTCAAAAGCCCCTTTGTTACCGGCTTTTATTTCCTCGAACAGATATTTGTCGTTTTGTTTCAAATCAGCATAAAATCTGTGCAAACATACTAAAAATTGATAATATCTTAATTTAAATAAAAGTAGATAAATTTTAACATTTTAAGCTTAAATATTCTAAAAATTTTAATTCATTTGTAAGAAAAAACAATATGAGAAAAATATCCGTTCTGACAATTGTATTGTTGTTGTCAATATTTTGTTATTCACAAAAAGAAGTTCTGACGCATGATATGTATGATTCATGGAATACGCTTAAAGAATTTGTAATCAGTAATGACGGGAAATATTCTGCATTTCAGCAAAATCCTCAGAGTGGAGACGGGGTTTTACATCTCGTTGATAATACCACAGGAAATAAATTGAAATCATTTAACCGGGCTAATTCTAATGTTTTTACTCCAAATTCAGATTTTTTGATTTTTAAAGTCAGTCCACAGTTTGATACTATTCGTAATCTTAAAGTAAAAAGAAAAAAAGAAGACAGTTTTCCAAAAGACAGTCTTTTTATTTATTCAATTATGAATGACAGTATTTATCAATTTGCTAGAGTGAAATCTTTTAAGTTGGCAACAGAAGAAAACCCAGTTCTGGCATTTTTGTTTGAAAAAGAGGAAGAAAAGAAGGAGAAAGAAGAAAAACAGGATTCCATCGGCCAGGATACCGTGCAGGTTATAGACAGTTTGAAAAAGCCTAAGAAACCTGAAGGCAGCAAACTGGTATTCTGGGATTTGCAGAACAATAAAAAAGCGGAATTTGAAAATGTTACAGATTATGCTTTATCTGAAAATGGAAAATTGCTGATGTTTAAGTCAGAATTTAAGGACAGTATTGATTCTGTTGAAGTTTGTATCGTTGATAATGTCTTGATGCAAAAGCATCAGGTAATTTTTGCAAATGGTTATGTCGAAGGCTTGTCTGTAGATAAAACAGGAGATAGATTTGCTTTTTATTATTCTACGGATACTGCTAAAACTAAGAAGTACAAAATTATTACAGGCGAAAGTATAAAATACAGTAAATTTGAAATTACAGAGACTGAAATCAATAAAATACCTACAAGCTGGGAAATATCAAAACACTGCAATATAAAGTTTTCGGAGAATGGTAAATTTATGTATTTCGGGACAAGTCCGGTATATTTTGAAAGAAAAACAGACAGTTTGCCCGAAGATGAAATTGTAAAACTTGATATCTGGAGTTGGACAGATGGGAATATACAGTCTGCACAAGTAAAAAATCTTGATAAAGACAAGAAGAAATCATATGCGGTGGTTTATAATTTTGATAAAGATTTTGCTGTTCAGATTGCAGATAGCTCGATGGACGATGTCAGAATAAGCAAAAAAGGAGATTGCGAAACTGTGCTGGCATACAGTAATTATCCTTACGAACACTTAATTCAATGGAGCTCTGCTAATATTAGAGATTACTGGTTTGTTAATAT
>JAQVEY010000370.1 GCA_028697515.1 Bacteroidales bacterium
GTTGCTAATCTCAGTTTATATATTCATCCCAAAAAATCTCCAATTAGAGAGTACGAATTGTTTACAAAAGCTGCAAGATTTGGAATTGACGACAATAGCAATTTGTCTAGAATAAAATTTGAATACGGTGTAAAAATAAGACTTAGAACTGATCCGACAGAATTCTATGAGTCTGAAGTAACTGTCAGATATATTTCAGCGACTGATTTTTATTCAGGCATATTAAAAGATTTCTATCATGTAAGGTCATATTTCGAGGATAACAGAAAAATAAATCCATGGTCTTTCGTGCTAAACCTCGAAACTGGAAGAGGTTATGCAAAAACAAGTGCTGAAATTATCAGTACAATTACTTACAACAAAAAAATGAAAGGCTTAAACATCAGATTTTTTGCAGGTAAATTTCTATATAATGCACCGGAATATTACGGGAATTACAACTTCAGATTAGCAGGAAATTTAGGTCCTCAGGATTATTTTTATGATGATCTATTCATTGGTCGTGCCGAAGATATCAGAACAAATCCTGAATCATTCTGGGCTCACCAGTTTATAAAAAATGATGGGGGATTTACGTTATACACACCCTTTGGTCAGTCGAACAATTGGCTTGCAGCATTAAATATCAACACTTCTACTCCAATAAAATTTTTAGACTTATATTTTAATGCGGGTATATGTCCATCTATCTCGTCAGACGAATTTGCAGATTTGTTTTATGAAACAGGAATAAAAATAAATATACTAAATGATTTCATTTGCGTTTATTTTCCTATAAATTGCAGTACAACAATTTGGGAAGCTAGCAACAACATTTACACAAATAATTACTTTCAAAAAATAAGATTTACATTATCTTTGGACAAAATTAATTTATTAACATACAGACAAAAGCCTTATTTGTTATTTTGACAGAAAAAACTAAAATATATTTCGTTTCTGATGTTCATCTTGGAATTGATGATGAATACACCTCTGATTTTCGAGAGTCACTTCTAATTAAGTGGTTAGATGTTATTAAGACCGATGCTTCTGAAGTTGTTTTAAATGGCGATATTTTTGATTTTTGGTTTGAATATAAACATGTTGTTCCAGTTGGATTTTTTAAATTAATTTCAAAAATTCGCGAATTATCAGACAGCGGAATTAAAATAAGCTATTTTACGGGCAATCATGATATGTGGATTTTTCATTATTTACCAAAAGCTATGGGAGCAGAACTAATTAGGGGAGTTCAAATACGTGAAGTTAATGGAAAAATCTTTTATATCGGTCATGGAGATGGATTGGGTCCATATGACAAAAGCTATAATTTTTTGAAAAAAATATTTTCTTCAAAATTTTTCCAATTTTTATTTAGAATAATACATCCCGAGATTTCATTTAGAATTGCTTTAAAATGGTCCTCAACTAGTCGCAGCAAACATAAATATCCCAAAAATATAAATTTTGAAGATGAATGGCTTGTAAAATACTCTCAAGGCGTTTTAGAAAAACAACATATTGATTTTTTCATTTTTGGCCACAGACATATTCCATTTCAATTAAATCTTAAAGAAAACTCAGTGTTTACAAATCTTGGAGACTGGCTCTTTAACTTCAGTTATGCAGTGTTTGATGGCAAAAATCTTGAATTAAAAAGTTTTAAGCCTATTACAGAAGATTAGTTATCACTAATTCCCTACAAACATAAAATATTTTCTTTCATCTTCTGTCTTTTTATATCTTTGTGAAAAAAAATTAAAATGAAACTACATACTTCGGGATTAGTAAAGAAATATGATAAACGAACAGTAGTTAAGGGAGTCAGTGTAGAGTTAAATCAAGGTGAAATAGTTGGGCTTCTTGGTCCTAATGGTGCAGGAAAAACCACCACATTCTATATGATTGTCGGTTTAATTAAGCCTAACGAAGGAAAGATATATTTGGACGAAACAGATATTACACAAGAACCTATATATAAAAGAGCTAGAAAAGGGATTGGATATCTTGCACAAGAAGAATCAATTTTTCAGAAGATGAGTGTACAAGATAATATCAAATCCATTCTAGAAATGACGACTCTAAGCAGAAGTGATCAATTACGCAAAACCTCACAACTTTTAGAAGAGTTTGGATTAACTCAAATTCGCAAGAACAAGGGATTTCAACTTTCGGGCGGTGAAAGGAGAAGGACCGAGATTGCTCGTGCACTTGCCATTGACCCTAAATTTATGTTGCTTGACGAACCATTTGCTGGGGTTGATCCAATTGCAGTTGAAGACATTCAAAATATCGTACTACATTTAAAAGAACGTAATATTGGTGTACTTATTACAGACCATAATGTTCACGAAACTTTATCAATAACAGATCGCGCTTACTTGCTTTTCGAAGGTGGCATATTAAAAAGCGGTTCTGCCGAAGAGCTGTCTAACGACGAACAAGTTAGGAAAGTATATCTCGGAGAAAATTTCGAACTTAGAAGATAACTTTAATGAAAATAATTTAAATTCAATGAAATCTTTTTATACGATTTTATTACTAATTATTTCAAACATCTTTATGACCTTTGCTTGGTACGGACACTTGAAATTCAAAGAATTTCCTTGGTTCGCCAAACTTTCATTAGTTTCAATTATACTTATTAGTTGGGGAATAGCATTATTTGAATATTTTTTCCAGGTTCCAGCAAACAGAATAGGTTTCAAGGCTAATGGAGGACCTTTTAGTTTGGTTGAATTAAAAGTGCTGCAAGAAGTTATAACTTTAATTGTATTTGTAACTTTTTCTTTGGTATTCTTTAAAACAGAGCAATTTCGTACAAATCATATAATCGGATTTATATTTCTAGTTCTTGCTGTATATTTTATTTTTAAGAAATAAAACTTACAATTTAATAATGATTATTTTTTCTTTAAATCAATATAAGTAGGCAAATGATCGCTATAGCCTCCATGATATTTGTATCCAATATATGTTCTATTTACTCTTTTACCGGTATATTTCTCATCTGGCTCTAAAAGAAAATCTTGATTAAAAACATGAGCATCTTCAGGGGTGGTGTATATATTTCTCGTGGTATCTAACAATGCCCCTGAAACAATAATCTGGTCTAAAACTCCCCATTGTCCATTATACTTATGGGTGCCAAGCATCTTTACTTCCTGCAGATAATAAGAAAGATTATATAACTTGTTTGATTTGACTTTTTCGAAACTGGAG
>JAQVEY010000018.1 GCA_028697515.1 Bacteroidales bacterium
AATCATAAGTCCAGTACGGAAGGTACATACCAGCCACTTTCTCTGCCTGAGATGCATACTTCTTTAATCCGGGAGGTGCAAACCACAATTTCTTTAACCACTTTTTAAAAGATTCCAAAGCTTCTTTGCTACTTATTTTGAAAGGTAACAAAGACTTTGGTTTTATTTGCTTACTGGTACTCTCATTTTTAACAATGAGTTTATTTCCGCAGAAAGGACATTCGCTGGAAACGACATTAGGGTCAAGGCTTGTAACAGCACCACAAGCTTCGCATGCTATAGTTGAAATTTCCTGGATATCATTTCCTTTTTCGGCATCTTTCAAATATTGTTCAAAATCCAACTCATCAATAGATTCCTCTCGAATTTCAATTTCATTTACTGTTCCACAATAAGGACATGTAAGTGATGTTGTACCAGGCTCAAACACTAACTTTGCAGCACAATTTTTACAAACAATATCACTCTGATTGGTATCCGCTAATTTTGGGTCAAAAACTTGTTCTTCCATACGAATATATTTAAGTTTGCTAACTAATAATAACTCTGTAAAAATAAAAATTTAATTTAAGTAATTTATTACGGCATAGAAAATTTTAGCATTTTTTACTTGAGGAGATTATAATCTTAGTAATGTTATCAACAAATTTTTGCTATTTTTTTATAATTATCAATGCTTTTAACACTGTTAATAAACTAAAATACAAATTTTATTAAAAAATATCTAAAAAAGTTTTGCTATTAAAATAAAAATAACGATTTTTGCAGTCCTTAAAAATAAAGATGAATTATTATGGCAAGAGCTTGTCAAATTACGGGAAAAACTGCAATGGTGGGCAACAATGTTTCACACTCGAAACGCAGAACAAAAAGAACTTTTGACGTTAACCTAACTAATAAACGTTTTTTTGATGAAGAAACAAAAAAATGGATAACACTAAAAGTTTCTACTTCTGGGATAAAAACTATCTCAAAGAAGGGATTAAATGCAGCTTTAAAAGAAGCAAAAGAAAAAGGATATATTAAATAAATAGTCGGGAGGAAAACAAATGGCAAAGAAAGCTAAAGGAAATCGTATTCAGGTTATACTGGAATGTACCGAACACAAAGAATCAGGCTTACCTGGAACATCCAGATATATAACTGTTAAGAACAGAAAAAACACACCTGACAGAATGGAATTAAAAAAATACAATCCAATTCTCAAGAAAGTAACTGTACATAAAGAAATCAAATAAATCATTAAATTATGGCAAAGAAAGTAGTTGCAACTCTGAAGAAATCCGGAGGACAAAATGTAGCAAAAGTTATTAAGATGGTAAAGAACCCTGAAACAGGTGCATACCAATTTAAAGAAGCAATTATTGATAAAGATTTTGCAAAAGATTTTTTTAGCAATAAATAAGTTTTAACAACATATAACTTAGCACCTTTCCAATTGGTCAGGTGCTTTTTATTTGTAATAAAGCATAAATTAGTATATTTGCAAAAAATTCAGATTATGGCTTTCTTCGGTCTTTTCGGAAAAGAAAAAAAAGAAAAACTTGATCAAGGTCTTGAAAAAACCCGGACAACAGTTTTTGACAAGCTGAATCGAGTAATTTTCAGTAAATCTAAAGTTGATTCGGAAGTACTTGACGAACTTGAAGAAGTGCTTCTGACATCTGATGTTGGAGTTGAAACCACTATGCGGATAATAGAGCGCATAGAAAAAAGAGTTAAAGACGAAAAATATGTTGGCACAGAAGAACTAAACGAACTTCTTCGCGACACAATAGCATCCTTACTTGAAGAGAACAATGCTGATTCATTGCATGATGAATCTATTTTTGAGAAAAGCAAACCCTATGTAATAATGGTTGTTGGCGTTAATGGTGTTGGAAAAACCACAACCATCGGCAAACTTGCCAACAAATTTAAGCAAGCTGGAAAAACTGTTTATATTGGAGCGGCGGATACATTCCGTGCAGCAGCTATAGATCAACTTCAAATCTGGGCTGACCGTGTAGGAGTTCCGATGATACGACAAAATATGGGTTCCGACCCTGCATCAGTAGCTTATGACACAGTAAATTCAGCCAAAACTGCCGGTGCAGATGTAGTTATTATTGACACAGCAGGACGCTTGCACAATAAAATAAATTTAATGAATGAACTCTCAAAAATAAAGAGAGTCATGCAAAAAGTTATTCCCGATGCTCCGCATGAAGTATTGCTCATTCTTGACGGTTCAACAGGACAAAATGCTTATGAACAAGCTAAACAATTTACCCTTGCTACAGAAGTTACGGCCTTGGCTGTAACGAAACTTGACGGAACTGCTAAAGGTGGTGTAGTTATAGGCGTATCCGATCAATTTAAAATTCCTGTTAAATATATTGGTATTGGAGAAGGAATCGAAGACCTGCAAGTATTTAATAAAAGAGAATTTGTAGATTCGCTGTTTAAAAAGTAAGATATATTTGCCAATAAGCCACAAAGACACTAAGAATATTTAACGCAGAGAGACACGGAGAAAAAGAACCACAAAGGCACAGAGGACACAAAGAATATTTTACGCAGAGAGACGCGGAGAACCGCAGAGGGACGCGGAGAAGACACTAATTACACTAATTTACACTAATTTGGACTAATCAGCAGAAGCCAAGTACTTTAGGCACTCTAGACACTATTAACCACAAGGACACAGAGGACACAAAGAAAATTTTACGCAGAGAGACGCGGAGAACCGCAGAGGGACGCGGAGAAGACACTAATTACACTAATTACACTAATTTGGACTAATCAGCAGAACCCAAGTACTTTAGGCACTATCAACCACAAAGACACAGAGGACACAAAGGTTCAAAAAAAATTGAATTTTGTAATACTCTATCCACTACACTCTACTCAATTTAATCATATTTGTTCGATCTTTGGCAGCTATTGGCGTACTTGCAATATGAATTACCAAATCGCCTTTTTTAACCAGCCCTTTATCTAACAGATATTTAACGGAATATTCAATGGCTTTATCAATGGAATCAAAAATGGGAAAATAAAAAGTTGATACTCCCCATAGTAATGGCAAACGTCTTAGCAAGTGTTTGTTTGCAGTAAATGTATAAATCTCTGCTTTTGGTCTGTGGCTAGACAATCTAATAGCAGTATTTCCGGAAAAAGTAAATGGAATAATTGCTTTTGCATTTGTTTGTTGTGCCATTAAGCAAGCAGTATAGCAGATAGAATCAGGTAAATATGAAACACTCTCAGTGTCGGGCTGATGATTTTTGTAATAAATATCTCTGCTATTTTCGGTGTAATCAATAATGCTTTGCATAGCTTTAATTGTTTCAACAGGAAATTGCCCTACCGAAGTTTCACCGCTCAACATTAAAGCATCAGCTCCATCAAGAACAGCATTTGCCACATCGGTTGCTTCTGCTCTGGTTGGTCGAAAATTGCTTATCATGCTTTCCATCATTTGAGTAGCAATAATTACAGGCTTTGAAGCCAAAATACATTTCTCAACTATCATTTTTTGTATTACAGGAACTCTGTCAAAATTAACTTCAACACCTAAATCTCCACGTGCAACCATTATTCCGTCCGCTAAAGCTATTATCTCGTCAATGTTATTTATAGCTTCCGGCTTTTCAATTTTTGCTATAATATTAATCTTTTTGCGAAATGTCGAAATATATTCTCTTAAATCCTCAATGTCAGATGGGTTTCGAACAAAGGAAAGAGCAATCCAATCAACATCATTATTAAGTGCAAACAGCAAATCTTCCTTGTCTTTTTCAGTCAAACATGGTAAACTGGTTTTTGTATCAGGCAAATTTACGCCCTTCTTCGAATATAATGGACCTCCGTAAATTACCCGAGCACTAACGACAGATTTGTTATCAGATTTTAAGACTTCAAGCTTGATTTTGCCATCATCAATTAAAACTATATCTCCCGATTTTACATCTTTCGCAAATTCATTGTAAGTCATATAAAATGTATCAGTATTTGCCAGCTTTTTATCCGTACAAAAACTTATTAGATCACCTTCTTTTAACAATTTTGGTTCATCTTCAACAACTCCAATTCTTAATTTTGGACCTTGCAAATCAACCAATATTGCAACATTAACCTTTAATTCTGCTTCAAGTTCACGAATTGTTTTTATTATTCCAGCTTTCTCTTCGTGAGCACCATGCGAGAAATTCAGTCTGAACACATCCAAACCGGCACTAATCATTTCTCTCAGAACTTCTTTATTATTAGTTGCTGGACCAAGTGTTGCAACAATTTTTGTTTTTGAACCTTTATTCATAGTTGTTAGTTTTGTAATACAAACTTACTAATTTTCTGAAAAGAATTATGATAAGATTTTAATTATTTTTAGAACCCAAGCTTATAACAGATTTCTCAGCTTTCCTACATCAATTAACTTGCTTATTTGGTATTCGCAGTTATTTTTAGAATCATTTGCTCAGATATAAAGTATATTTGATTTACACAATACAAACAATTAGTAATTACTTTGTATAATATTTTATGAATAATTTTACCTTTGCCATTAAAATATAGTCTGTTTCTTATATTTACGAAAATTTATTATAACATGAAGTACTTAATATTTATTGTAGTTTTTAGTTTCACTTTCTCCTTTTTATCAGCTCAGCAGGTATCACGTGACTACGCAATTCAAACCGGGATTAACTTTTATAAGAGTCATGCAATGGCATTTGATTTAAATAAATCTGATATTCAAATTGAGAAAGAGACTGTTATCATTTCCAAATCAGGAAAAGACTGTATTTATGCAATTAATTTTAAAGATGAAGGTTACATTTTGGTCAGTGCAGACAATAGAACTTACCCAGTTCTCGCTTACTCATTCGAAGATGAATTCGACCTAGAAAACATTGCTCCAGCGACAAGACTATGGATTGATAAATATCTTGAGCAATTTGATCTTATTGAGTCAAACTATGTAGAATCTACAGATATGATTAAATCTGCTTGGGAAACATATTATAATAACGATATTGTTAATACCAAAAGCACCAAAGGAGTATCAGAATTATTAACTACGAGATGGAATCAGAATTATCCATATAATTATTATTGTCCGTTTCATCCTCTAGGACCAGGCGACAGGGTCTATGCGGGATGTGTTGCAACAGCAATGGCTCAGATAATGAAATTCTGGAATTATCCCGAAACAGGAAGAGGAACACATGATTATTTCTGGGGAGACTATTATACTATTGATTTCGGAGCAACAACATACCACTGGGATTCTATGACTAATTCAATAAATACTCTTAGTAGAAATTCTATTGCCGAACTGATTTTTCATTGTGCTGTATCCGTTGATATGGATTTCGGACCTGATGGTTCTGGCTCATCTATAACAAATTCTTTCTTTGCTTTAAAACAAAATTTCAGATATCGTGCAGGAGTATATGAATTAGACAAAAGTGATGTTGAAGATAGCGAATGGAAATTCTTCTTGCGTGAAGATCTTGATAAAGGACATCCAATTTTATATCGTGGTACAGATGATTATGGTAATGGTCATGCATTTGTTTGCGATGGTTATCAGGACACATCTTATTTTCACTTTAATTGGGGTTGGGGTGGTGCATCAAACGGTTATTACTATCTAGATGATATAAATCCTCAAATGGACTTTTATTGGGGTCAGGGCGCTCTATTAAATTTGACGCCGAATTATGCTGGTTATTGCTCAAGTATGGTTTATGACCAACCTGAATGGACCTTTGATGACGGAAGCGGACCAAATTATTATTTTAACGACACTGATTGTGATTGGCTTATCTCTTTAACTAATCACGAATTCGATTTTCTAAGAATTTATTTCACAAGCTACAATCTTTTAGAGAACGATATTTTGAAAATTTATGAAGGCAACAACTCTGACGGAGTTTTAATTGGCGAGTTTACTGCTAGTGTAGCCCCTTCTGAAATAATAAGTTATTCAAATGAGATATACATTAGCTTTACTTCAGATTCACAAGGCCAGTCAGACGGATGGGAATTGAATTATGAAACAATAGTTTTGGGAGTAAACAGCAATAATCTAAACTCTGATATTAACGTCTATCCTAACCCTGCTAATGATGAAATCTTTATTTATGGTTTAGACTCTAAATCTAAAATTATTGTTCAAGACATGAGTGGTAGAATAGTATATAATGAAGAGTTTTTAGTTAACTCCAAAATTGATATTTCTGCTTTTGCTTCTGGTATTTATATTCTAAAAATTGAAAATCAAGAAGAAAATAAAACTTTAAAATTCGTAAAAGAATAAGGAATAGAGAATTTAAAGTTATTTGACTAATTATTATTTCATCAAAAATTTATCTCCTGTTTTATCTACGACAGTTTTTTTCCATTCTTTGGAATAGCCAGGAAACATTGGAGACTTTGGATAACCCCAAGAATTCTCTACAAAATTGCCATTCTCTTCATGTTTAACATTGCCATCCAAATATTTTACTAACAAGAAATTACCCAATTCGCTCCAGTAATCAACTACATAATTTGCCATATTGCATGAATAATCCGTAAGAAATTCCGCAGCCAGTTCAGGATCTTTATTATAAATCTCCAAAGCTGCTTTTTCGATTTCAGGCTGATACTGTGCAAATTTGTTTTCCAATTCCGACTGATGCTTCGAAATATCAACCATAACTCTATTGTAGTACAAATATTTGAAATGCGCCACTCTATTAAAAACCCAAAAAGCTGCATCATCTTTATAAGTTAATATATCGCCATACCCTTCAGCCCATTTCTCAGCAGGTTTAGTAATTCCCATATAAAACGGCACATAAACGCATGATCCGGCATCATCTACTCCAAACCAATATATTCCACCAATAGCATTAGGTAGCCATGACCTCATCTGTGCAATAAAAGAAAAACCAGTTTGCTGAGTAACTGTTACTCGTTCGTTAAAATATTCCTTACCATCAACTTCAAATGTTAGTGGACGCCAACGATAAGGTAAGCCAAATGAACCCGCCCCTTCATCTTTACTCATATCAAGCTCTGTTCCTTGCAAATAATTACGTTTAAATGAGAATAAATCTTGAGGTGTAAGTTTACGGTTTGGTTTAATGTAAAGAGGCATTTTTATCGTCAAATCTTTTCCACATACATGATCCCAATATTTCTTCATATCATCGTTTACTTCGTTAAACATTGCCCAAACTCTTAATTCACAAAATCTTGCACCATCAAAAGTCATAGGGTTATATGCTGCTGAAAATGAAAAATCTACATCCAGACCAGAAAAGTAGCCCTTAGATTTTGCAAAAGAAATCACATCATCTGCATATATAATTTCAACTTCCGGATTAAATAACTTATCCCATTCTTTGCTACTTATCGAAGTCTTGCCATCACTAAGCTTGAACTGAGTAATTCTGGATTGATTTGCGTGGGCAGATATATACCCATCAGGAATTCTTATTGCTACCCAGACAGCTCCTTTATTTTTATTTACATACTTTTTTAATTTTTTATCATAAACCAATTCCGTTCCTTTGCTTACCATTTCCAAAATCCAGACTTCGTTAGGATCGCCAATTGAAAAAGATTCGCCACTACTACAGTAACCATATTCTGTTACTAGGTCAATCATTACTTTAATGGCTTCTCTAGCATTTGTAGAACGCTGAAGTGCAAGAAACATTAAACTTCCATAATCTACAATTGCAGTTGTATCATTGAGTTCATTTCTTCCTCCAAATGTTGTTTCTCCGATTGCAACCTGATACTCATTCATAAATCCAACAACCTGATATGTATGTCTAACCTGTGTTATTTGCCCCAATGGTTTTGCGGTTCCACGATCATATAATGTAACCATCTCTCCCTCTGGCCAATCTCCGGCAGGTCTCCAGTACAATTCTCCATAGCGGATATGGGAATCCGCAGCATAACTTATCATAGTGCAACCGTCAACAGAAGCCCCTTTTGTAACTAAATAATTTGTACAAGCAAACAACTCATAACTGAATGTTATTGCAACTATAAAAACTAAAACAAGACTAAATTTCTTCATAATCAGATACTTTATTAGCCGACTAAATTATAAAATTAAATCAAAAAAGCTGCTCATAAAAGCAGCTTTTCAAAAATATCTAAAACAAAACCTATATTACATTTTGTTTAATTTAATACTAACGGATTTATCATCTCCTATAAGTTGCACAAAATACATTCCTTCGGCAAATGAGGATATGTTAATTGTCATTCTATCTGAAGTGATTTTTTGATCAAAAATTATTTTTCCATCTAGTCCAATAATTCTCAAATCAGTATAATCTTCAACTTCACCAATTACTAAATCGAAATAATCATTTGCAGGATTAGGAAATAAAGTAACACCATTAACCAATTCTGAATTTATATTGCTAAAAAATTCAAATTCAGCTGAAATAGTATGATCTGAAACGATATTGCTGAAATAATATGCAGCCACAGCACCTTGATTAACGCCATCAACATAAACAGCAGAAATAATATAATTATCATCAGGAGTTATCGCAAATATCTGATTAGAATGACAGGCTAATTCTGAATTTCCTGATGGAGTAATTGTTCCACCACTTCCTGCCGTTGCAGAAATTGTGTAAATTTCAATACCAAATGTTGCCTCAATAATAACATTTGAAGTCACATTATTTACATTATAATTTCCACTAGTCAAAGTCAATGGATTTCCATTTACAGTAACTGATAGAACTTCGTAACATTCATCAGAAGTAACGGTAAAAGACAGATTATCTCCACATCCTATACTTGTAGCAGCACCTGATATACTTCCTCCTGTTCCAGCATTTGCTGTTACGCTATATGTGAACTGATCAAAACTTGCAACAATACTTATATTTTCGTTTACATTATATATTGTATAACTGTTACCTGCAAGAGTAACAGGAGTTCCATTAACTGTGACAGAAGCTATTTCGTGGCATTCATCAGCATTTACAGTAAAAGTAATATCATCACCGCAATTAACACTTGTTCCAGCACCTGTAATTGTTCCTCCTGTTCCTGCATCTGTACTTACTGAATAAGAAATAAGATTAAATGTAGCAACAATATTTAAATTTGCCGAGACATTGCTAATTGTATAGCTATTTCCAACCAATGTTACAGGAGTTCCATTAACAGTTACAGAAGTAATCTCGTAACACTCTTCAACATCTACAGTAAAACTGACAGAAGAACCACAAACTGCTGTACTAGCAATTCCTGAAATAGATCCGCCAACTCCTGCGCTAGTAGAAATGCTATAAGTAATCTGACTAAAAGTAGCAGAAATAGTATGATTGTCCATTACATTAGTAAATGTATAGGAAGATACAGCACCGACGCTTGATCCGTCAACTAAGACATCATCAATTTCATAACAAGAAGCAGGTGTTATTGTATAAGTTTTATTCGAACCTTCATTTACTATTGATGTTCCTGATGGACTAATTGAACCGTTACTTCCAGCAGATGCTGTTATTGTATATGTAGTTCCCGATCCACCAATTGTTTCGCAAACTTGAGGAGAAATACATGCATTATCATAAACCGCTTCTACACAATACTCATGATAACCTTCAGATGCATCATTATTTGTGAATGTAGTATTTGAAGTATTACCAAGATAAATTCCATCATAATATACATTATAACCTGTTAAATTAGCTCCAGGCATTGTTCCGTCACCAATATAAATATCATCAACACAGAAATAATACATATCGTTAGAATTGCAATTTATAGCAACATATTTTGCATTAGCTGGAACAGTATATGAATATTCTGTCCATGCAAAAGGGGCAGAAGTAACAGTTTCAAGTACATTTGTAAAAGCTGCTTCAGTATTTGTTGTTGTTGAATAAGCAACCTTAAATGCTTCGGGATATGCTGTTTTATGCCCACTTCTAGCATAAAATGAAAATTCAAAAGGCTCAGAAAATGTCAATTCAGGACTTATTATCCAATCGTTTGTCTGACCAGTTGAAGCGTTAAATGTTGCAAAGAACTGATCTCCTGAATATGCATAGAAAGGATCTCCATCTGTTGTTTCTGTCAATGGTGTACTATTCGTGCTATTAAGAACTAAATTTGGATCAAAAACAATAGTAGACATTGCTAAACCCTGATTTGTAAAGGTATAATTTGCAATAGAATAAGTTGTCTGTCCGTCTCCGTCGATAAATGTCCAAGGTACAGTACCTACTGAATTTATTGTAAAAGCTGTATGGGATTCAATATCATCAAAAATGACATTTGATCCTGCAGGAGCTACCCAAGATAAATCATGTACAGTTGCGCTTGTTTCAGAAATTTGAAGATTTGTTGGTGATTCACAATCGTCATTACTTCCGTCATTAATAAGTACCTCACGACATTCCTGTAGATAGCATTCATCACCATCAAAAATAGCTGCCACACAATACTCATAAGTTCCATTATCCAATCCAGATTGTGAATATGTTAACCCTGTAACAGTTGTTTGATAAACGCCATCACGATAAATTTTGTAACCAGTCACATTCCCTTCGCTTGGAACAGACCAACTAAGATTTGCTGTAGTTCCATCAGCAATAACAGTTAAGCTATTTACTGGGAAACACGGATCTGAATCAATAACCGTTACAGTTTCATAAATAGTTGTAGTATTAAATGCCGTTCCAACTAGTAATGCATCTCCAGCCGTTAAACTGTGAGTAATATCATATTCTCCTGATGCATTTGTAAGTCCGGAAAAATAATTACCATCTGCAGAAATACAAATCAATACATTTTCGGCAGGTGTTCCTTCAATATATGCAATACCGGAAAAATTCTGACCTACTGCAGGTTGTGTGTTTGATAGTGTTAATTCATCAGGAGTTTTTGTTCTTAATTGCAATGAAGCATCTCCAAATGTAGTCCATGTTTTTATTGTTTCGATATCATCACCAGCTGATGATTCTCTCAGCATCAAAACCGCAGCATTAACAGCAATAGAACCCCAACGTGTACGTTGTTCTGTTGTATTATATCCTGTAGTAGCTGAAATACCATCAGTATCATAATTAAAACCACCTATTAAAACATCATAGAAATAATCCTGACCTCTTTGTGGTGGTGTCCATGGTTGATTTATTGTTGACATCCAAGTTACAACTGCTCCTCCACCTGACTTACGTAGCCAAGCTTCAGCAAAACAAGCTGTCTCTGTATGGAATGAACCATTAACACAGGCAACAGAAACAATAAAAGGCAACTTATTTCCATTAGTCAAACTACTAATATCTGCATTATCAAAGCCCGTAGTTACAAACATATCAACATCACCATGTCCGCAATAAGCAATTGTTGAAGCCCCAGCATTTATATGTCCAGCCAAAGTAGATGCCGAGGCGCTTGGAGCATAATTCTGGTTATGTGTATTGTAAGTAAAACCATCCAGTCTGGATGTGTAAATTCTTTGAATATGTGTATAATCAATCTCATTGTCGTCACCAATACCACTACCTTCGTCTGAACCTATTCCAATAAAATCTTCACGCCATCCGGTTGTCATATCCGGAGTTTTCTCGTAAGTAATTGCTTTGTTAATTTGAATAGTTAAATCAGCAGTACTAGTGCATGAAAATCTTCCTACAGAAATGTCAATATAGTTATCACTACCTGAAACTGCACCCATAAATGCATCACATGGGTCTGCACTAGTTGTAACAGAAATTGTTGGTGATTTGATATTTGCCCATTCCCCTGCTAGCTGAACATATAATAAATTAGGATTAGAAGAATATGCAGATGAAATTGTTGTAGCTACATTTGTACCGTTAGCAACTATAGTAGAAGTAACATTATAACCCATTTCCTTTTTCCAAGTAATATAAGGAGCCATTGTTGCCTCAAATGCAGAAGTAGTTATAACCAAAATATCACCATATTCTTCCATTGTCAAGCTGGCAGAAACTTTTGACTGATCATAATTTAGAAACAAATCCTTATAAATTCCTTCAATTTCTTTGATATATGATACCCTTTCACGTAAAAACGGATTTGTAGGAGGATTATCATTTTCAACCATCTGAACTTTTACAGTGCGGTAAAATCTTAATGTATTAGTAACAGCGTTGTACTGAAACGGAAAAACTCTTACTGTTGTTCCACGTACTTCTCTGAAAATAAACGGGTCTTCCATTACAACCATTTGTTGAGGATAAAATTCGTCAATCAATGATTCGGGAGCAATTTCGTATGGAATCTGAGATGGGTCCTGATTTCTGTATATTGTTCCACGAGAAGGCAACAATGGATAATCCAAAGGAATATCAATAAAATCTGTGTAAACAATATTTATATCAACATCTTTTTGCGGAGGCAACTCAATTGCAGCACTTATAAAAGGTAATTCTGCCCAACCTTTTTGGTTTGTACTCGTTGAAACCCCCATATCAATTGTTTGATATGTTACACCATCAATCGTTAATTGAGCCAAGTCAAAATCTTTAACACTATAAGTAATCTCATAAACATCAGATTGCGGCTGATTAAACAAAGTTTCGTAAGATTTTTGTGCAAAAATTCCTGAAACTAAAATAACGAGGATAAAACTTAGTAAACATTTTCTCATAACTTACTGCTTTAATTAGTAATACTTCGACAATTATTCTTAAAACAAAATACTTAAGTATTTGGTTGCATCAAATTTATTAAAAATCTGAACAAATTTTTAACACAAATTAGAAATTATACAAGCAACAGATAAATAATATAGCAAAAACAGAATTTTCAATATACCTAAATAATTAATAGATGATTTAAAGTTATATCTTTGAAATAAAAATATCTATGATTAATTTCGACAAATTTATTCTTAATAACGGCTTAAAAGTAATTGTTTACAAGGATAAAACTACTCCCCTGGTTGCCTTTAATATTCTCTACAATGTAGGTGCAAAAGATGAAAATGAAAATCGAACAGGATTTGCCCACTTGTTCGAACATCTTATGTTTGGTGGATCGAAAAATGTTCCTGCTTTTGATACTGTGCTGCAAAAAGCTGGAGGCGAGAACAATGCTTTTACAAACAATGATTTTACAAATTATTACATAACTGTTCCTAAACAAAATATTGAAACAGCATTTTATCTTGAATCTGACAGAATGCTGGAATTAGCCTTCTCAAAAAAGAGTCTGGATGTTCAGAGAAATGTGGTTTCCGAAGAATTTCGACAAAGATATTTCAATCAACCTTATGGTGATGTATCTCTTTATTTAAGACCTCTAGCTTATAAAGATCATCCTTACAAATGGTCAACAATAGGTAAAGAAATAAAACATATAACCGAAGCAAGTCTTGAAGAAGTTAAAGATTTCTTTTTCAAATATTATGCACCTAATAACGCAATTCTTGTAATAGGTGGAGATGTCAAAACCGATAAAATTCAAAAGCTATGTGAAAAATGGTTTGGCGATATTCCGAGAAGGAATGTTCCAACAAGAAACATAAAACAAGAACCACCACAAAAAGAAAAGAGAACTCTAAAGCTTGAACGCAAAGTTAAAGCAGACGCTATTTACATGGCTTATCATATGTGTGGAAGGAATGACAAAGATTATTATCCAAGTGATTTAATATCAGACCTCTTGTCTAATGGGAAATCGTCTCTTTTTAATCTAAACCTAATAAAGAAAAAACGCTTATTTTCTGAAGTTGACGGCTATATTCAGGGAAGTTTTGATCCCGGTTTGCTTATGATAAACGGAAAGCTATATCCCGAGACAGACTTTAACTCTGCTGAAATTGCAATAAAGGAAGAATTATCAAAAATAGTTAATGGTGATTTTTCCGAAAGAGAATTGACGAAAGTCAAAAACA
>JAQVEY010000371.1 GCA_028697515.1 Bacteroidales bacterium
TAATCAATATTGTTATTCCTGCTATAATTGTTGTAATTAAAATTTTTGTTTTCATCTTAGTAAGATTTAAGTTTATAATTTTGTTAAAATCTGCCGAATTTAATTTTGATCCCAGCATTAAGCCCTCTTAAAATTGAAGGACTTCCAATTGGTTGAGCATTTGTATTTGAATATAATAGATAAATATCAGAAGTATAGCGATAGCTTACACCTGCCGAAAGTCTAAAGAATTTTGTCATGTTAAGCTGTAAATCAATTCCAGGTTCAATTACAAAGTACATATAATGACTTTCGGGATAAAAATTATCATAATATCCATCGTATTGTGATCTGATATAAGAAATTTCGCCTACTCCAAGTATGATGGGAATTGAGATATTTATAGGTTTATTACCTAAAACATTTACTGCACAATGTAATCCACCGTAGCCACCTGCATACATAAAATTGTTATTTTCAAGTAATAAATCGGGTAAAGGGTTTGTAACAAAGCCTTTGCCTGCTATTCCTAATTCAATTGTATGGTCTATAACCCATGCAATAGTTACTCCGGTTAAGAATGAACTTCGATTTGCAACTTCTGTGTAGCCAAAGTCCATTCCTACATAAGCTCCATGAGAAAATCCATTGTCACGGCTTAATAATGTTCCATATTCTGTTTCATCTTGGCCTATTAAAGATGTACTAATAAAAAATACAGTTGATACTGTTACGATTAAAGAGATAAATGTTTTTTTCATACTAATAATTTTAATGTTTTCAGTCTTAAGACAATTGTGGGTAAAAATACCCCTATTGGTAAATGATTTTTTTTAGGACAAGCATTTTATATTTTAAAGCCATGATGTAACTTCGACCAAACGAAGGGTTGTGAGTAGAACGTAACAAGTGCCAAGCGGGGTTATAAACAACGAGAGAATGGGTTTTGGCGTGCATTTTTGCGGTAACGTAGAAAAGCTAGATTCATTAATTATGTTGTTACAATGGACAATTGTAGGGTTGATTCATGAATCAACCCTACAAATTGCCGTATATAATTATTTAAGCAGCCTTCGCCTTTTTTCTATATCCTAAACCCTATATGAAATCCTGGCCAGATGTATGTCCTTTGATAATTGTATTGGCGGTCAAATAAAACATTTGTAGGTGGGATACTGCTTTCGTAATGTATGTCATCAGCAGACAAAACTCCGTTAAATAATGCATTTAATTGACCTCCTGCATAAATAGTAAAATGCTTTGCCAAACTGAAATTCAAATCCAGATTTAATTGGGTAAGTAAATTAAAATTTGTGTTAAAAGTATTGTTCTCAAATACATGAGATGCTGTAATATCATAGTTCACGCCAATCATTTTCCATATCTTAAAATATGATCCAAAACCATAGCCCAGAGCAAAATCAGGTTCTTTGTCTGTTCTTATGGCAGCGTTGATGATATTGTAAAATTTCCATGTACCTGTTTTAAATTTGATTGAGCTAAATAAATCGAGATTCAGAGAATAATCAAGATAGGTAAATCCGTTTTTTACAAAACTTAAAAAGCCTATCGAAATTCCGCTTACAGTATCGGCAAAGTTAAATAATCCGAGTTGCAGATTGTTTTGTGTATTTGCAGTATTGATAATCCCTAGTTGTGGAGAATTATTTACCTGTGTAGTATTTAGAAAAGTCGAATATTGAAGTTTGTTATTTTCGGGAGCATAGTTAAATATAGCAGACAACTGAGCTCCAAATACCGGTTTTGAAACAATATTTACTGCTCCAATCTGAAATCCAAGTAAAGTATCTGCAACAATATTTACAGGTGCAAGCTGAAAACCCCTGAATTTCGCTCGTACAAGATTTACTCCTGCACTTGCTTGAAATCCTAAGAAATTTCCCCAGGTTGTATTTGACATTGTTGATACTTGACTTCCTTTAAAATTACCAATTACAACATTCGCTCCTGTACTCGTTTGAAAACCTGAAACTTCTCCACCAACAATATTTGCAATTCCGGAAAACTGAAAACCCGTCATATCATATCGGACTATGTTTACTCCCAAACCAAGTTCATAACCATAAATTTCGCCAACATATCCGGCAAGAATATTATAAGATCGTTTATATCTATAGAGTCCACTTTCGTCAAAATATTTACCAACATTTGGTAAAACTGAAAATTGCATGTCCTTGTCAATCAGTGATTTACGATTTTTACTCAGATATGTTTGATCTTCACTGACTACTATATTGGTTACCCAGTGATTTTCTATGCTTGAATTTTTATCTTTGACTGTTGATGGGAGGTAAGTGTAATCAATCTCAATTTCGGGTTTAAGCATAATTCTCATAGTCATATCTCTTTTGCAAGGGAAAGCCATTTTATAACCTATGTAGTTTTCCTTTTCAAAATATATAGTTGCACTATCTTTTATTGGAGTAAAAAAGAAATTGAAATACCCATTCTGATTTGAATAAAAAATCTGACCATTAATTTGAATAACAGCACTGTCCAAAGGCATTCCGTTTACCGAATTCTCGATTGTACCGTTAAATTTATAATGTTTTTGCTTTTGTTGTGTGGCTCTTTCTGTTTTTACCGGTTTGATAATTACATGCCTGTTTTCAATTATCAGCTCAGTATTAGTCTTCATAATAATTGAAATTACTTCCTGCAAAGTGGCATTTCTTTTACATAGATATATTTCGGGGGCTAAGTTGAAAAGCTGAGGATTGTAAGAAAAAGTGATATTTTCTTTTTTCTCTATAATTTCAAGAGCCTTTGCTGGACTTATATATCCTTCGCAGACACTTATTTTTTTATTTGGAGCTATTTCCTGAGATATTGAATGTAATGAGCTAAAAATCAGAAAAAATATCGGAATAATATTTATAAATACTGATTTATTCAGCATCTTTTAATATGATAGTGTTATCAATCTTTTCGATTCTGATATCTAAAGTCAGTTGCAGAATTTTGATAACTTCGTCTAAACTGTTGTTCTCAAAAGATGTGTTCAATTTTAAGTCTTCAGCATTACTAAGCTCAGAAATTACATCAATATCGTAAACCTCTGAAATAACTGAAGAAACTTCTGAGATGGGAGCATTATCAAACACTATTTCTTTTGTTTTCCAGTAGATGTCTGCTGAATTATTTGTGGCTATTTTAGTTATTTCTTTAGTATTTGT
>JAQVEY010000372.1 GCA_028697515.1 Bacteroidales bacterium
TGAATATGCTGTCAAAGATATAATCAAAAAGTTACAACTGACTTGGTCGGAAAAGAAACTAAGAGATTACTTGAAAAGCAAAAAAGAGGTTGAAACAATTAACAAAAAACCTTTAAGATATACAACGAAGAGTTCAACAATAAAGCAGAAATCGTTATTTGACTAATGCAAGAAAAGCCGTTAAAAATCATTTTACTATTTAAATACAAATGAATTCGGAATTATTCCTACTCTGAAAGAGTCTACACACTGTGCGGCAGAGTTATATCGGTAAATTACACCCGATTGCATATAATCAACAGCATCTGAAACGTATGAGTCCGAATTTTCGGGGTCGCAACCAAGTGCATAGAAATTTTGTCCTTCTGATTTTATGTATTCTTCGACAGGTAAAGTCGTTTGATTAATTGACATACGATATACATTGTTGCAAATGTAATAGATTGTATCTCCTGTTTTATTGATTTTTAAATCAATTGCCTTAGTTCCGGCTTCGAAAATGTATGTTTGTTCAATTTGCAAAGTTTCTGTATTTATTTTTATAATTCCTGCATCACTTTGGAATTCTGACCCATCATGACCTCCGTCGCATAATACCCAAAGTTTTTTATCTTTATCGAGTACAATTTTGCGTGGTTGATACAAAACTTCAATTGAATCACTTATCTCATCGGTTAATGTGTTGATTATCAATATTTTATTATCGTATGACCAGCTATTTACAAACATTTTGTCATCACAAAATACAATCTCTTCAGAATTGCTGTTCATTGCTATTGTCTTTGTTACAGTATATGTATTTGGATTGATGACAGAAATTGATTTGCTGTACATATCAGTTACATAAGCTTTATTTGGGTTTATAAACTGCATATAACGAGGTGAGGTCAATCCTGTTATTTTGCCTTTATATTTAAAGCTATTTTTATCAATTGCATAAATTTTACCACTGTTATTTACAACTATCCAGGCTGTAGAATCATAAATGCACAGACTTTGAGCCACATCTCCGAGAGGTATTCCATTGGCTTTTAGAAATACTGTATTTTCAATAGATTTGTCAGTTTTATTGTAGTAAGATAGTGATGTGTTTCCATACATAAAGTTTCCCTCACACACAATAAAAACTCCTCCGTCTCCAGTGTTGAATTCTGTGATGGGACGCATATCGTCTTTCATACAACTGCAAATAGTCATTAGAGTTGTAATAAAAATGAACAATATGGCCTTTATCTTATTCATAGTGTTTTATCCTTACCTATTATTTGAATTTAATTAATAATTGTACACTGTAATTTCTGCCCGGCATCGGCTGCCAAATAACAGATCTGTACGATTCGTCAAAGATGTTGTAAATTCTTAGGTTTAAATCAAATTTAAAATTTGATGTTTCAAATAATCTTCCTACACCAATATCGTTCATAAAATAAGGATAGATGCTTACCAAAATTCCTGGTTCTGCCGCAGATGTTGTGTACCTCTCACTAAAGTAATTCCATTGATATGAGATATAAAACTTTTTATATTCAACTCGCGAAAATAAATTAGCAGAATGCACCGGAATATAAGGCAATTGCTTTCCGATAGAGTTGTCATTTACGATATTTGATTCAGATTTATTTTGAGATTTTGTATAGGCATAATTTGCCGAATGTGAGAAGTAAAAATCCGATAACAAATATTTAATACTTATATTACAATCTGCACCGTAGGCAAGTACTTTTTCAATATTTGCAGGAGTCCAGTAGCCCATTGCTGTCGGTCTCCACATTATCCAGTCTGAGATATTACTATAATTTATACTTATTTCTGATTTAATAGCTAATTTGTCAGATTTAATAAGATTTTGAATTCCACCATCAATACTATATCCTTTTTCGGGTCTTAAATCGGGATTGCCTCCGGGTGAGTAATAAAGGTCGTTAAGTCCGGGGAGACTGTAATTCCTTGCACATGAGGCCTTTACGATAAAATTTTTGTTCAGATAATATTCGGCAAAGAATGAAGGGATAAAAGGACTTAAATTCAAATCATAAAAATCCTGTCTTAATAATATGCCTAAGCGAAAATCCTTTATTTCTCCCGAATAAACCGATAAAATTAATCCACCTTCTTGTCTTATTATATCATAAGCTTCATCGTGGATTTTTTCCGCAGAATTAACAGTATGATAGTTATAGTTTAAACTACTAATTATTTCTGTTTTGTCTGTTAGTTTGTATTTGTGATTTATAGAATTGTAAATAGAAAAGGAAGTGCTCTGTGAATTAATAATTTCAATATAACCTAAACCGTTTATATAATTTTCGCTGTTATAGGCAAAATTTTGGTAATTACCACCATGACTGAATTCAAATTTTGATTTTTCACCGTACCAACCGTATTCGAAAGAGTAAACCAAAAGATTTCCTGCTTGTCTGTTGATATTACTATTGGGACCACTTTCGTTTGTTGTAAGTCCAGGAACTCCGCGTTCTGTTTGCTGAAACCATCCTTTTAAAGATAAAGTACTTTTTTCACTTGTCCTGAAATAAACTTCTTGAGTAAGCCCTTTTTTTGTATAATCTGCATTTTTTCTGATTTCAATACCGCTATTTGTTATGTCATAATTGTGAAAAGGAAAATCATTTTCTGATAATCCATAGTAAAACTTGGTGACGGATTGGAATATTTTGGTTCCGGCATTTATTTTAAGTAGATTATCATAAGTTGAAAAGCTACCCACCGAGCTTACAAATTCGCCTCTAATTCCTTTTTTCCATTCGGGTATCGTGTTTAATTCAATTAATCCACCCAAAGCATTTGAATTTTTATTTAATGAAGCCGAACCATGATACAATATTATATTATCTGCAACTGCAATTGGAATTTGTGACATATCTACCATTCCGAGCATTGGCGAATTTAAATTTACCTTATTCCAGTTGACTTTTGTGTGAGAGGCATTTGTACCACGAAAAGAGGCTGTTGAAAGAGAACCTCTACCATAAGATTTTATAAATACTGGACTGTTTTCCGATAATAATGATGATAAATCTCCTAAAATCTTGTTCTCAATAATTAAAGAATCAATTTTAATAATTTTAGAGCCTGATTGGTCCAAATCTTTTTCGGCAAGAATAAAAATTTCATCAAAAACCCTGATGCTGTCAGGAAAGTAAATATCCTGTGCTATTCCACAAATAGGTAATA
>JAQVEY010000019.1 GCA_028697515.1 Bacteroidales bacterium
GGGGAAATTTCTGTTAAAATGATTAAAAACTTAGGTGCTAAGTATGTAATTATTGGACATAGTGAGAGAAGGCAGTATTTTAACGAAAACAATGAAATCATAGCTTTAAAACTGAGACAATGTTATATTAACAATATTAGTCCTGTTTATTGTTGTGGAGAAACATTGAATGAAAGAGATTCTAATAGACATTTTGAAGTTGTAAAAGCTCAGATTCTGGAATCCTTTAAAGATGTTTGTGAGTCTGAAATTTTAAATACAATAATAGCATACGAGCCTGTATGGGCAATAGGCACGGGTCGAACAGCCACACCTTCGCAGGCTCAAGAAATGCATAATTATATTCGATCTATTATTTCAGGTCTTTATAATCAAAATGTAGCCGACCAAATCTCAATACTCTATGGTGGGAGTGTCAATTCTGCTAATGCATCCGAATTGTTTAAATGTAATGATATTGATGGTGGACTAATTGGTGGGGCATCACTAAAATCGGATGATTTTATAAATATTATTAAATCGGCTCAATGAATTATATAGAAATTGTTATTTCTGTTCCAGAGGAAAAATCAGCCCTATCTGAAGTGGTAGTTGCATTTTTAGCTGAACAGGGTTTTGAAAGCTTTTGTGAAGAAAAAGATAAATTATTAGCATATATTTCTGAGGACAATTATAATGAGGAAATGACTAAAATGCTGATGTCAGCATATGGTATGGATTTTTCCAAGAATCTTATTCAGCAAAAGAATTGGAACGAAGAGTGGGAAAAGAATTTTGAACCCATATGTATTGATAATATATTAACAATTAAAGCTCCTTTTCATAAGCAACAGTTTGATACAACACATACTATTATAATTGAACCCAAAATGTCTTTTGGTACTGGGCACCATGCTACAACATATATGATGTGTAAACTTATGTCTGAGTTTGATATGTCGGAATCGCAAGTTTTGGACTATGGAAGCGGAACTGGCATATTGTCAATTTATGCTGCAATTTTAGGCGCATCTAATATTGTTGCGATAGATGTAGATGAATGGGCTTACGAAAATTCAAAAGAAAACACAATAAAAAATAAAGTGTCTAATATCACTGTGCTAAGAGGCGACATTAAAAATGTGCCAGAGTTAAAGTATGATTTCATATTTGCTAATATTAATCTTAACGTATTATTGAAAGATATTCCAGTTTTGGCACAACATATGAATAAAGGCTCTATACTATTTTTAAGCGGGTTTCTTATAAATGAAGTTACGATAATAGCGAAATCTTGCAAAGAACATGGCTTGATTTTAGTTAGAAAAATAGAAAAAGATAATTGGTCAGCATGTGTTTTTAATAAAGTATAAATATGAAACATTTTTCAATATTCTTGTTGCTGGTAGCTTTAAGTAATTTTACTTTTTCTCAGGCTTTTCCAACAGAACAAGATAAATTTATAAAAGCGTTCGGTCAAGAGTTAAATTATTCGGGAGAATTCAGACCGGAGGCAAAAAGTATTGATAAGGAATTTACTAAATTTTGGGAATCGGATAGCTTGACTTTTACTGAAAAAGCCGATTTTATAAATACAGTTAATTTAATGGCATCTAAGGGTTGCAAGGGATATCCTGATTTTGTGTGTTTTGCTGATAATGCTTTGTTATTTAATAGAAAGATGAGAGATAAGGAGCAATACGAAATCTATGAAAAAGCTTTGATAGAACTCTTGAATGATGGTAAGCGACCTAAATTGAGCAATATATCTGATTATTTAATCAATATGAATGCACTTTTATCTAAAAACATTGTGTCAAAAGGTGCTAGAACATACTGGAAGGCAGAAAACAATAACTTTTATATCAAGTATGATAATGGAATAAAAATAGTATTTACAAATATAAATCTAATTGGATATCAAGGTGTTGATAGCTTAAAAATATACAAAACAAATGGTGAGTATTTTCCAGTAAAGAATTCATGGACAGGAAAAGGTGGTCTAGTTGGCTGGGAAAGAGTCGGTTATGGTCTAGATAGTATTGAGGCAAAACTTAATAATTATTCTATCGATATGCGTAACATTACATATACTGCGGACTCTGTTTGGTTTATGAACTCTATGTTTTTTAAACAACCTATGGTGGGAAAATTGATTGATAAAGCAGGAAATTTAGATGATCCAAAAAGGTCTGACTATCCAACATTTGTTTCTTATAACCAACATTTTGAACTTATAAACATTGTTCCAGGTATTGATTATGAAGGAGGGTTTAGTATTAAAGGTAGTAGCTTTATTGGTTCCGGAACAAAAGAGGAACCAGCGATGATGAAAATTAAAAAAGCAGATACCCTTTCTCTTACAGCATACTCCAAAGAGTTTTTAATTGATAATGAAATGATTGTTACTAATAATTGTGCGATTACATTAAAGTTGAATGAAGATTCAATTTATCACCCTCATATAACATTTAGATTCCACAATAAAATAGGATTATTGGAGCTGATTAGAACCAAAGAAGATATGTCAAAGGTACACTTTACAAACTCATATCATGCTATTAATATGGACTTTACTTGGTTTAGGTGGTTTATTGATAAGTATAAAATTGAATTTTCCATGATAAAAACTGCTGGAGTACCAAATGAAGCAATGTTTGAATCTGCAGATTATTATCGTTTGGATAGGTATAGAGAAATTCAAAAAAGAGATCCTCAGCACCCTCTAGCTGTTATTACAGGTTTCGTAAAGTCATGGGCAGGATATCCTGAGTTTTATCTCGGAGAGTTAGCTTCATATATGGGATATAGTCCGGCACAAGTTGTACAGATGGTGTTTGACCTCGCTTATAGGGGTTTTCTAAGCTATGACACTGAAACTGAATTAATCAGAGTTTATCCAGAATCGTGGAGATTTATGGAAGCTCATCGTAAAACAAAAGATTCGGATGTAATACAGTTTTATAGCAAAACTGAGGCAGAAGTGCCTAATGCTGAGTTAAGTCTTATTAATTTTGATCTAAAGATAAATGGAATTTCATATGTGCATTTATCTGATTCACAGAATGTTAAGGTTTATCCTAAGGATCAAAATATTGTAATGAAAAAGAATCGTACTTTTACTTTTAACGGTACTATTCAAGCAGGTCAATTCTATTATTATGGAAATGATTTTAAATTTGACTACAATAGGTTTATGTTTGAGCTTACAAAATGTGATTCTATGAAAATGGTAGCTGAAACTGAGTTTCTTGATGCAGAAGGAAAACCTAAACCAGCAATTGTCAGAAACAAACTCGAACAAATAAATGGAGAGTTTTATATTGATGAACCACTGAATAAATCAGGTAATGGGGACTTTCCTGAATATCCAAAATTTGTGTCAAAATCCAAGACCTATGTCTATTATGACAGAGCAGATGTGTATAATGGTGCTTATAAACGAAGTAAGTTTTATTTTGAGGTTGATCCGTTTTTGCTTGATAGTATTCAAGGATATTCAAAAGATAATTTGAAGTTTGCTGGAACCTTATACTCTGGTGATATATTCCCACCTATAAAGGAAACTTTAGTTCTTCGTAAAAATGATTTCTCACTTGGTTTTAACACTAACACCGGACCATTGGGATTGCCACTTTATGCTGGCAAAGCTATGTTTTGGCATGAGATAGACCTAAGTAATTTTGGGTTACGTGGTTCAGGTAAAATAGATTATTTATCTTCGACAATGAATGCTGATTATCTGATATTTTTTCTTGATCATATGGAGGGGCACACACAAAACTTTGAACTTAGTAAACAAACAGGTGCTGTTGAATATCCTTCAGTTTCAGGGAAGGACAATACCTTAAGATGGGATGTAGAAGAAGATAAGTTCATGTTAAAAAAGGATACTACTGATTTTAAAATGTTTGATAATCAAGCAATTCTTGATGGAAATATTACTATTACATCAGAAGGATTACTCGGAGAAGGATTTCTGCACATTGACAAGGCAATGCTTACATCTAATCAATATAGATTTAAGGCAGAAGTTATTGATGCTGATACTGCCGATTTTGATTTATATACTTTAAATGTTGTAAATACCGATTTCGAATCAGATAATGTTAATGCTCATGTTGATTTTATTGAGCGTAATGGAGTTTTTAGAACAAATGGTGAAAATACAATATGGAAATTTCCAAGAAATAAATATATAAGTGAGATGAATGAAATGACTTGGTATATGGATAAGGAAGAAATAGCAATTAGTGCTGATTCCGAAGTCTTAGATAAACTTGACAATATCGGCGAAAATATAAGTCCGACAGAATGGGAAGAGTTGTTTCTCGAAGGTCCTAAGTTTACCTCTGTTCATCCAGATCAAGATTCTTTGAGTTTTGTCGCCCCTAGAGCAAAGTATAATTATAAGGAACATATAATTTTTGCTGAAGGTGTTAAGTTTATTAGAGTTGCCGATGCTACGATATATGTGGATGATGGCAACATTACTATTGAGCCTGATGCTGTGATGAGACCAATAAGCAACGCTAAAATTGTCGCAAATTCAACAACTAGATATCATACTATTTATAATGCCGTTGTAAGTGTTTATGGTAAAAAAAGCTACACAGCTTATGGTGATTATGATTATATTGATAATACAAAAACACCTCAAGTAATTCATATGACTAAAGTAGGTGTAGATGCTTCTGGTCAAACTTTTGCAACTGGAGGAATTGCTGAACCTGATAATTTTAAAATCAATTCGTATTTTAGATTCTTTGGCGACGCTCAGATTTTTGCAAATAATCCCAATCTGGAATTTAGTGGAGCTGTTAAATCTATTGATGATTGTGATAGTATAAGCATGAATTGGCTTAAATTTAAAGCTTTTGTCGATCCGGAGGATGTGTACATTCCGGTAGATTCATTACCAAAAAGTATAAACAATGATAAACTAATTGCCGGATTGGTGTTGTCAAATTCAAATAACTTATATCCTTCATTTTTAGCTAAAAAACGAAATGCTTATGATAAAGTGATTTTTTCATCATCAGGATTTTTACATTATGACACAAATGAAGGCAAATTTATAATTGCATCTAAAGACAAAATTGCAGAAACGAGTTTGCCTGGAAATTACTTAAGTATTCATAAAAGTATTTGTAATTTATATGGAGAAGGTAGATTTGAATTAGGCGAAGGCTTTGGCTTATTTAAACCTAATGTAATGGGTAGTTTCCTTTATTATCCTGAGACTGATACCACAGAAATATCAGTATCTATGATTATGGATGCTTATTTTAATTCAGATGCTCAAAAACTGATGGCTGAAAAGATTAATTCTATTCCAGGCCTTGTTGGTATAGATATGAGAAATGATGTTTTTGAGAAAGCTATTGTGGAATATTTGGGTACAACTCAAGCCGACGAATGGTTTTCAAACTTAAGTCTTGGAAATTATAATAAATTCCCAAAAGAACTATCTGATAAAATGATATTTACTGATATTATGTTGTTCTGGCATAACTCATTAAGCTCTTTTGTCCATTACGGTCCAATTGGTATAGCAAATATCGGAAAAGACCATGTTAATAAATATGTTTTTGGCTTTATTAGATTTGAAAAATCTAGACGTGGAGATGCTTTTGAGATGTTGTTAGAGCCCGATTCTGAAACCTGGTACTATTTTAAATATTCTGCAGGAACTTTTAGCGCTATATCATCAGATGAAAAGTTTAATCAGGTAATTTACGACACCAAGCCTGCTCAAAGAGAGATTAAGCTTGAAGGTTTGTTCTATCAGTATGGGCTGGGGAGTTCGACTTATATGAAAAGGTTTAAGAAAGATATGTATAATTTCTTCAAGATAGATGAAGGGTCTGAAACTGAATAATATTAGCTTGGCAGTAATTCTGTTGGCAGGTTTTGTTATAAATTCCTGTGTTCCTATTAGTCAATCGGTGGTTCAAGCTCCTTCATTTAAGTACAACTTTTCATCAATGTATAATCCTGGAGAGAAAAGCTTCAATCCCGAATGTCGTATTTTTTTAAGTTCTGATACCACAGCTATTGTTTTTTATAAAATTAGTGTGGATGAACTGAAAAATATTGCAGCATCAAATCAGCAAAGCGATTTAAAAATGACGATAAAATATGTGGTCAGAGAAACGACTGACTTTAGAGTTGTCGATAGCAGTGTAATCGTACATACAATTGTTAATCTGGATAATGAAGATTTAAAAAGCTATTTCCAAATTAAGCTGCCGAAAGGATTATATTGTAAACTGCTTATTAATATGTCATTAGGAAATTCTTCTAATTTACAGCAAAGAGTTATTTATGACATTGATAATAATAACATTTATTCAAAAGATCGTTTTGTTTTTTATGAAGTAAGTAATAGCAAAAAAGACATTAAATATTGTAATCTAGTCAATCCATCAAAAGATTATATTATTAATAGTAATTTCTACGATAATTTTGAAGTAACAATTGAGTATTATAAGTTTCCTGAATATGTTTGTGTGCCACCATATTATTTGTACAACAGTACAAATGATTTACGACAACCTGACTCAGTTTTTGTGTACTTGATAGGAGATAAAATTAATTTTAGTAATGAAGGTTATTATGTGTTAAAACCAGTGGTTAATGCAAATGCAGCATTGTGTTTCATAAATGGAGGAGACTTCTTTCCCGAGGTAAAAACTCTCTTGGATATGTTGGAACCACTAAAACTAATTACTGGAAATAAGGAATATAAAGAATTGAAAGAACTTAGTAATCTTAAAATTGCGATAGATGAGTTCTGGTTAAGTAAATCTAATAATATGAAATTTGCCAAAGAACAGATACGCGTTTTTTATAATCGAGTGTATTTGGCAAATAAGTATTTTTCTGAAGATATAGTTGGGTGGAAAACTGACAGAGGTAATATTTATGTATTATTTGGACCACCTTCAATAGTAAATATAAGTGCAACTGGCGAAGAATGGTTTTATGGTAAGGACCCTAATGTCGCTGGGGTCTTATTTGTTTTTGATAAAACTAATAATATTTATTCGGGAACCACATACATACTTAGAAGAGATTCAAATTATCAGTCTGTTTGGTCACAAGCTGTAACAACCTGGCGTGACGGACGGATATTTACAATTACAAACTAATAGTTATGGATAATAATATTTTTGGATTAAGACCGGTTATAGAAGCAATCAAAGCTGGTAAGGAAATTGACAAAATTTTTGTGAAAAATGGATTAAATGGAGTTCTAGCAACAGAGTTGTTTCGCGAAATAAAACAAAGAAATATTTCAATGCAATATGTTCCATTGGAAAAATTAGATAAATTGAGCAATAAAAACCATCAAGGAGTTGTTGCAGTAATTTCGCCTGTTGCATATCATGATTTAGAGGAAGTTGTTGAAAAAAGTCTTGAGAGTGGGAAAGTTCCATTATTAGTGATATTAGATAATATTACTGATGTGAGAAATTTTGGAGCAATTGCGCGTACATGTGAATGTGCAGGAGTTGATGCAATAATTATTCCAGTGGCAAATAGTGTTAGAATTACTGAAGATGCCATAAAAACCTCTGCAGGAGCACTTTATAATATCCCGGTATGTAGAGTAGATAATATTATTGATGCGATATTATTATTACAACAGCTAGGAATAGAGGTAGTTGCGATTAGCGAAAAATCGGAGCGAATGATATACGAAACTGACTTAAAAGGGCCCACTGCTTTAATTTTAGGTTCTGAAGAATCGGGAATTTCTTATTCTGTTTTGAAAAGAGCGAATATTAAAGCTAAAATTCCAATGTTTGGTAAAACAGAATCCTTAAATGTGTCCGTATCCGCTGCAATTGGCGTTTATGAAGTAATAAGGCAGAGGTTAGATTAGGAATAGAATTCTTAAAAAATTATTCAAAATCTAAGTTTAACTGATCTTTAAACTTCTTAATTTCTGGATTAATTTGTATCATATCCTGAAGTTTTTCTTCATCTGTTTTAAACTTCTTTTTATTGTCATTTTCACCAACTATATATTCTAATTCAAACTCTTTATTATTAAGATTTTGACGCATAAATTTTAATGTATCCATCAAAAACGAATCAAGTTTGTTTTTAATTGCCTGACTGTCAACAGTTATAGTGTATTTGGTTTTTGTCTCCTCCTGTGGTAAATGACTGGTTAAGAAATGATACAGCCTTGGATTGCCTCTTAAACTTTCTGCATATTTTGTCCAAACATATTCAAATTTTTCCTTATCGAAATCATCTAATCCAAAATTATTGTATTCTGATTTGGACTCTTCGGATTTGCCGGCTGTCGAAATGTTTGTATCTTTTGCTAAATCTTTAATTGAAAAATTTTTAACAAATGATTTAGATTCTGATTCGGAGTTTAATTTTTCGACCGAGTTACTCGATTCTTTTTCTTTCGTTTGGGGTAATTGTTCTGCAATTGTATTTATTGATTTGGTTTCTTCAATAATCTTGGTCTCGTCTTTTTGTGATTTTATGTTTTCTACTTTTTCTGGGATTTCAGTTTTTACGTTATTTAATAAAGAATCAGACTGATTTGATAAAGTCTTATTTTCAATATCACAAATATTTAAAAGAGCAATCTCAATTAACAAACGCTTGTTTTGACTTAATTTGTAGTTGAAATCGGTTTTGTTTGCGATATCAATAGCTTTAAATAAAAAAGATACCGAACAAATTTTGGAGTTTTCGAGATATTCCATTTTTATTTTTTTCCCTACCTCTAATAAATCTACAGTTCCAGGATCTTTGCATATTAACAAGTCTCTAAAATGTGAAGCTAAACCAGAAATAAAATATCCTGCTTCGAATCCTCTTTTAAGAACATCGTCAAAAATCAGTAAAGCAGTTTTATAATCTCCTGAGATAAAAGCCTTTGTTATTTTAAAATATGTGTCATAATCTAATACATTCAAATTATGAATCGTGTTATCATATGTTATGTTTTTCCCACTAAAACTAACAATTTGATCAAAAATTGATAATGCATCTCGCATTGCTCCGTCAGCTTTTTGGGCAATTATGTGCAGAGCATCTTGATCAGCAGAAATGCCTTCTTGTTCTGCTACGTATTCGAGTCTTGAACGAATATCTTCTACGCTAATACGATTAAAATCAAAAATCTGACAGCGTGACAAAATTGTTGGAATTATTTTATGCTTTTCAGTGGTCGCAAGAATGAAAATTACATGTTTCGGAGGTTCTTCAAGTGTTTTAAGAAATGCATTAAAAGCAGCACTCGATAACATATGTACCTCATCAATTATATACACAGAAAAAGAACCAAGTTGTGGAGGTATCCTAACCTGGTCAATAAGATTTCTTATATCTTCAACGCTATTGTTTGATGCTGCATCTAGTTCATGAATATTTAGAGACCGAAGCTTGTTGAAGGCAACACATGACTCGCATTCGTTACAAGCCTCATAATTCTCGTTTAGATTTGAACAATTGATTGTTTTTGCAAAAATTCTTGCACATGTTGTTTTGCCTACACCACGAGGACCACAGAATAAATATGCTTGTGCCAATTGATTGATTTTGATTGAGTTTCTCAAGGTTTGAGTAATCGAATCTTGACCAACTACCATATCAAAACTATCAGGCCTGTATTTTCTTGCCGAAACAATATAATTATCCATTTCTGTCTATTTTCTACAAAAATAATAAAAGCCTTTTAGTGATAAAAATTTTGTTGTTGATTGTTAATAAAAATAATTAAAACTGCAAAAATTTCTAAAAATGATCAGTGTTTAAAGAAAAATAACTAATTTGCATTATATTATTTGACTCAATATTATGAAAAAGTTCTTAACGCTTATTTTGTTTTTAATTATAAATTTAGTCATATATTCTCAGGGTGTTACAATAGCAGTTGATGCCGGTACTCCAGATGAATCAGCAATATTAGATATAAGGTCAGATTCGCAAGGGCTTTTGTTCCCGAGAATGACAACAGTCCAAAGAGATGCAATTCTATCTCCTGCAGAATCCCTGTTAATCTTTAATACCGATACGAAGTGTTTTGAATCATGGGTATATGGTTCATGGCAGAGTGTCTGGTGTGGAACAGCTCCATGTTTTGGATCAGAAGCAGCAAGCAGTATTTCAGGAAATAATTTGGTCTGTACCAGTGGAAATACTTCTTTGAGTGTGGTTGGTGGTACGTTGGGAACGGGAGCACAATGGGTCTGGTATAAGGATCTATGCAGTGGAACACCAATTGATTACGGAACAAGTATAAATGTATCTCCATTAGCTAATACTACTTATTTTGTAAGAGCGGAAGGTGATTGTGATACGACATCTTGTGTTAGCATTGATATTACCATGATTGACATTCCTGATGCTCCTGTTGCAGATGCTGCTACAAGTCTTGGAGATACATATTTTACTGCAAACTGGCAATCTGTAAGCACTGCAACATCTTATTTCCTGGAAGTATCTGAAGACGTCGGTTTTTCTAGTTTTGTTTTAAATTCAGATGTAGGAAATGTGCTTTTTTATGATATGACAGGTTTAGATTGCTCAACTACATATTATTACAGAATTAGAGCTGTTAACTCCTGTGGTGAAAGTGTAAATTCTAACTCGATTACCTTAACGACAGATGGATGTGGCTGCAGTCCAGTTCCTTGTTCTGGCTTACCAACAGTAACTTACAATGGTTATACCTACAATACCGTACAGATAGGAACTCAATGCTGGATGGTCGAAAATTTGCGAACCACAAAATACAGGAACGGAACAGATATAAATCAAGCTGAAACGGATCCACTTTGGTCTGCAGCAGGTACTGATGGCAGGTATTGTAGTGCAGGCTCTGGTGGAGATGGTTTGTTCTATAATTATTATGCTGCAAATAGTACAAATAATTTGTGTCCAACTGGTTGGCGAACTCCAACTTCTTCAGACTTTACAACATTGACAAATAATGTTCCTAATGCAGCAAGTATCATGGATAATGTTACATGGCTCGGAGATAATTCATGTGGCTGGACTGGTCGAAATGGAGGCTATAGAGCAGCTAACGGAACATATTATGATAGCCAACATGGATACCATTGGACTACTAGTAGTGCGGGTGGGGGCTATTATGTTGATTTTAGGTTATATAACAATTTGTCTTATCAGATCAATACTTTTGGATCGCCTCCAACATATGGTGAGTATGTGAGATGTGTAAAAGAATAATAGGCTTAGGTTAACGGAATTATTAATTTAAAATTTAAAATATGAAAAAGTACATTTTATTCATTGCATTTGCATTATTTCTTGCATCGTGCGGAAATACGAAAAATGAAAACAAGTCGGAAGACAATGTTGAAATTCAACAGGAAGAAACAATAATTGTTGAAGAAGGAAAGGCAATAATTGATTCTTCTGTCAATGATGTGAAATTAGAAGTGGAGAAAACTGAGAACGAGGTAAATGAATTATTAAAAGACATTTAAATAGGAGGAATAGTAATGAAAACAATCAAATTAGTATTTTTAATCATTGTATTATCAATGTTTACTTGTGTACTATCTGCACAGCAGGAAGATAAGGGACTTGGGAAAGGTCAAATACATAATAATAATCAAGGCGGAAATCAAGATGGTACTGTAAAGAAAGAAACAAAAGGTGGTGTTGATGTCGATAAAAAGCAGGAGAATACACAGAAAGGTGAGCAAAAAGGGAATGTTGTACCAAACAATCAGCAAGATTCTGAGAAAAAAGGACAACAGCAGGGACAACAACAACAAAAAGAACAGAGCCAGAATAATAAAAATGAACAGGGCAAATCTGATAAAGATAAACCTGTAAAAGACAAAGAAAATCAGAATGGTGGTGAAAATGAGCAAAAACAAGAACAGAATAAAAGCAAAGAAGGAGAGCACAAAGGCAACGCCTATGGAAAGAATAAGGACGGCTTAACTGGTCAGGAATTTGGAAAATTGAGATCAGAAGAGGCTAAAATGCAGGTAAATAATAAAATTGATGAAGCGGTATCAGAGTTAGACAAGGAATTAGAGAAGCTTAATAATAAGAAGACAGAAATAGATGCTGCGAAAATTAGAAATGAAGAGAAATATAAAAACAGAGCTATAACTAAGGAACAATACGATATTAATAAAACTAAAATTGCCGAAGCAGAAAATATTGTAAGTCAAAATAAAGAGAGAATTCAGATTGAAAAAGAATCATTGAAAAAAGCCAAATTGGAAATCGAATAATAATATTTCCTTTAAAAAAAAAGGCTTTCTAATGAAAGCCTTTTTTTTTATCTTATTAAGTTACATCTTAGATTTTGCAAACTCGTAACCCGCCCTGAGTGCCTTAATATTAGATTCAACAACATCTTCACCTTTTGATCCGAAAAGAGATTTGATGCCACCTTCCAATTCTTCTAGGCTTAATCCAAGAAAAGGTGTTGCAGCTCCTAAAATTACTATGTTTGATGCCCTAGCAGTAGCTGTTTCTTTTGCAATCTGGTCTGCATCAAGTGCAATTTTAAATGGTAATTTGTTTATTCTGTCAAGAATTAATTCAGTCTCAGGATAATCGGGGATGTTATTGTACGGAACTATATTTGTAATAACATAACCACCCTTTTTTAAGTATGGTAAATATCTCAGAGCTTCCATAGGTTCAACTGAAATTATTATATCTGCACACCCTTTAGCAACAAGGTCAGAATAAATTGGTTTATCTGATATACGAAGATTTGATTGCACATCACCACCACGCTGACTCATTCCATGCACTTCGGCTTGCTTAAGGTAAAGACCTTTATTTACTGCAGCCATTCCTATTGCTGCTGCTATTGTTAAAATTCCTTGTCCACCTACACCGGCTAATATTATATCTGTTTTCATTGTGTTAAATTTAAAATTAATTAGATTTTAATGCAGCTCTTTTATTTCTGGCGGCAGTTTGAATACATTCACGTTGAGGTATAATAACAGATAATCCGTTATAAGCTAACTCTTTTTTAATAATCTCGGTATTCTCCTCTTGATACTTCTTTAAAGGATTCATTAGCTTTATATGATCAGGATCAACTCCTAAACCTTTGCAGATTTCTGCCATACGTCCATGTGATGCAGAGTCTTGGCCTCCTGTCATACCAGTAGTAAAATTGTCGCTGATAATAACAACAATTGGAGAATTTTTATTAATGGCATCAATTAATCCTGTCATTCCGGAATGTGTGAATGTTGAATCACCTATTACTGCAACAGCAGGTATTAAACCCGCATCTGAGGCACCAATAGCCATAGTTATAGATGCTCCCATATCAACACATGAATTAATAGCATTAAAAGGAGGAAGAGCACCCAATGTATAACAACCTATATCAGAAAACACTCTACCTTGACCGTATGGAGCCAATGCTTCGTTAAGCGCATTATACATATCGCGATGTCCACAGCCCATGCAAAGTGATGGAGGACGCATTTTTACTACATCAGGAATTGATTCGCCTTCGCAAATTGGCAAACCTAAAGCTTGTGCTACAATATTTGGATTTAATTCTCCATCTCTTGGTAAAGTTCCATCCAAACGTCCTTTTATCGTAATTCCTTCATTAAAAAATCCACGCAATTCTTGTTCAACAAGTGGATATCCGTCTTCTAGAACAAGTATACTTTTACATTCCTGTCTTAATCTTCTTATATGTTTTTCAGGAAGTGGGTATTGAGATATTTTTATAACTGGAAATGGACAACTTCCTGCATAATTTTCCATTAAATAATTGTATGCAATTCCGCAAGCTACTATTCCTAATGTCTTATCTGAAGCGTCAATGTATTTATTATATACTGATTCATTAGAC
>JAQVEY010000373.1 GCA_028697515.1 Bacteroidales bacterium
AATTATTTGAAAATTTGCATTGATAAGAAAAGTGTTTTAACGAATATTTTATTTTATACATATTTCAAATTTAAGAAAGGAGGTGAGATTAACAGAAATCAATTATTTAAGATTGAATTAGCATTGTAAGACAATCCTAATTTTTAGTAAAAAGATTAAAAAATTCTATTTGCTTTTCATTGTATCAGCAAATATATTTTAGAGAGAATTAAAAAAGAGCAACACAGCCTCCGCAAAAAGAACTGTGTTGCCCGAAAGGTAAAACCGAAGTTTATACTTCGCAAAATTAGTAAAATTATGAGAAAAATTGTTTTATATTTGATAAGTATTATAGTTATTATATTAACTGCGTTTGTTTTTTCATGTACAAAAAATGAAACAAACGATTTGGTCACCAATCAAAAAAATAGTGTTATCTATGACATTGAGGGTTTAATGAAAGAAAAAATTGTAATAGAAATGTTAAATGCTTTAAAACCATACAATTTTCAAGTTAATAATCATGGGATATTTGAATTTAAAAAAATTGAAGATTTAAACGCAGTGTTAGATATTCTCTCAAGATATTCGAATGAATTGGATGACCCTAAAAATATTTATCCCAATGACCCTGTATTATTTGCTTTTGAATATCACTATAGATTTAATTCATTGCGATATTCAATAGATCAGGAGGTTCTACGCTTAGAAAAAAATGACGAGTTGACTGAATTTAATGATCCGGATAATAACAATATTGTTGGTGATGAATTCCGATCAATATTAACAACTAATAAGGAATTAATAGTGGGTGATATTATTTGTGTATATCTTGATTCTGTTACTGTCGGTATTCATAACTTCAATTATGAAATGTTAAATCAAGTTCATATGAATTATGCAAGATCTGGAGTTTCGGGAATTGCTGAATTGTGTTTAGCCAATGATGTTGTAACTTTAGATAATGGAGAACGCTTTGAAGGTGAAGATATTAATTTTGTTATAGATATTTATTACACAAATATAAACCATGATGCTCTGACTTATCAATTTACACCAATAGTTAATTACACCAATGTGAACCCTAATCATTTTTCATATTATTGGCAATTCGATGATGGTTCAACCTCAACTGAAAGAGAACCCACTCACATATTTCCAACATCAGGTGAATACGATGTTAAATTAACGGTTTTCTATGGTGGTGGTGGAATTTGTACTAATAAAA
Source organism: Bacteroidales bacterium (assembly GCA_028697515.1). Classification (GTDB taxonomy): domain Bacteria; phylum Bacteroidota; class Bacteroidia; order Bacteroidales; family ML635J-15; genus Bact-19. The sequence goes on from JAQVEY010000373.1 coordinate 1,208, forward strand.
ACATTATGGTTGGAACATGTAATTCAAACTTTACTTACATTACTGACCAAAACGTCGTTGGAAAGTATTATTTTACAAATACGTCAAGTGTTGTTGTCGGAAATATTACTTCATATGATTGGTATTTCGGAGATAATACTGCTCATATAAATACACAAAATGCATCTCATGCTTATTCGGCTGATGGGGATTATACTGTTAAGTTAGTCATTACAACTGACCAAGGGTGTTCTGATACTTATGAAAGCGAAATAAAAGTTTCCGGAGTAGGCGATTGTTGTGTTATGTATGACAAAGAAGTAAATAAAACTGTAACTTATGCAAGTGGAACTCGTCAATTAAAACTAGTTATAAAAGTAGTCAATGTTTGGCCATTGCATGGTTATGCAAGTAAAACGATTAACTACAGAATAAAAAATAACGGAAGCTTAGCACTTGAAAAAGCTGATAAGATTAAAACCAATATTGCAGGTTTAGTATATTCAACAGATTGTTCAAGTTCAAATGTGGTTGACAACGGTGAAGTAAAAGAAAATAAAAATAAAGCGACATATTCTTACTACCAAACTCATTCGCCTATAAGAGTGAGAAAGAATAGTTTGTACTCAACCTATTATGTTAAAGACAACGGTGATGCTATTAGTGGTACAGCATTGTCACTTCATCAAAAGAATTGCAACTAAAATTTAATATTATGAAAAAAATAGTTTTGTTTTTTGCATTATGCCAAATTAGCATTTTTGCATTTGCTCAAAATTTTAGTGTTGGAGCATATTTCAACGCTAGTAACCAAAATGCCAACTTTTTTGATGAATCTGATTTTCTAAAACCACAAAGAATTATATTTCAGGGTTGGGAATATGGAATTTATTTCAATTATAATCTTAAAGAAAACATTTCGCTAAAAACACGTATTGGTTATAGTCAAAATGCTATAACATTATGTGACATACTAATCGTTCCAGCTTTTCAATACTACGATTTCCCAATTATTGTAGGTGTAAAAACAACTATGTTAAGCTTTTTCAATTTCAATATTTATATCGAAAATGGTATTTCAGCCGCTTTTTGCAATTCATACAGTTACAATAGAGTGATTGGAGCTTCTAATATTGAATTTACAGGTTCGATTTCTGACTATAATTTCAAAAATAAATGGTCTGTTGGCTTTGTCAATGGAATTGGAATATCGTATTTAATTAAATCTAAATTTGAGATAGATGTTTTTGCAAATTATTATTCAGGATTGAATAAAGTATGGGAGAATAACAGCATTTTAATTGTCAAAGATGGGGTTATAAACAATTATACTATTTCAAGTAATGGATCAAGTATAAATATTGGTTTAGGATTTGGATATTGTTTCTAACTAAATGAAATCTTTTTAAAAACAATGCTATATTTGTTGTTGAGGATTGCAAAGGATATCCCCGATAAAAAGAGTAGAAGGTTTTATTCCCGATACGCTGTAAATATTTGAAAGATTTGTATTGATAAAGACGAAGGTTTAAAGGATATTTTGATTTATTGAATATAATATTTTAGATAAGAAAGGAGGTGAGATTGACAGTATAGATTTATTGATGATTGAATTAGCATTGTAAAACAATCCTAATTTTAGGTAAAAAATATATTTGCCTTTCTTGTATAAGTAAATATATTTTAGAGAGAATAAAAAAAGAGCAACACAGCCTCAGCAAAAAGAACTGTGTTGCCCGAAAGTAAAACCGAAGTTTATACTTCACAAAATTAGTAAAATTATGAGAAAAATAAGTTTAAAAATTGTGAAAAACACAACAATTAGTAGTTTATTTGCAGTAATAGTGGTAATTATGGCTATGTTTTTAGCAATAGCATGTGAAAAAGACGAAACGATTACAAATTCGACTATCGTTAAAGACCCAAATACTGTTTTGTTTAATCTGAAAGTAGATGAGGATGGAATTATTGTTTTTAAGGATTTTGAGGAAAGAAAAATT
>JAQVEY010000374.1 GCA_028697515.1 Bacteroidales bacterium
AACAAAAGGAGGTAACGCCCATAAAGGCATGTCAACAATTACGTCGGCCGCGGATAATAGTATCATAGTTCGAATTATAAAATCGTGGCAAAACTACTTATTTTTTTTACTGAGTGTATTATAAATATTAAAAAAATTGCTAATAAAATACTGTTCGACAACAGATTTATTTATAGCAAAAATATCTTCATTTGGACTTATTCTTTTGTACTGGTTTCAACAACCGAATTTTCTTTTTGAATTTCCTCAATATTTCTCCGGAAAATATTTTTATAGAAAATAATCATTAAAAAGACTGAAATTGTAATTGCGGAATCGGCTACATTAAAAACAGGGCGGAAAAATAAAAAATCTTTACCTCCAACAAACGGGAACCAATCGGGATATGTAGATTCGATAACTGGACAATAAAACATATCAACAACATTTCCATATAAGAATTTCGCATACCCACCCCCTTCTGGAAACATTTGAGCAACTTCTCCAAAACTTTCATTAAAAATCAAACCATAAAACGCACAGTCTATAAGATTTCCTGTTGCGCCAGCAATTACAAGTGCAATACAAATTATGTAAAAGGTGTTTTCTCCTGCTTTAATAATGCGATAGAGATAATATGACAACCCACTAATTGCAATTATTCTAAAAAGGCTTAATGCAAGTTTTCCCCAACTGCCTCCTAATTCCATTCCAAAAGCCATTCCCGCATTTTCAGTAAAATGAAACATAATTTTATCGCCAATAATATGTATTTCCTCCCCCATCATCATATTGGTTTTTACCCAAATTTTTATTATTTGATCGAGGATGAGGACTCCAAATATTACAGATAATGCTATTAATGTCTTTTTCTTCATTCCATAATTTTTTCAGTCGCAAAGATAAAATATTTATAATATATTAATAATAATGTTTTTCATTCAATAAATATTTGCTGTCTTTGTCTCATTTTTATACCTTTATAAGTAAATAAATTACAACCTATTACACAATATTTCTAGCTTAAATACATTTGCTCAATTATTTTTTGTTTTTTTGCATCAATTTTATCAACATGACAAATAAAGTGAAGGTTTTATACATCTCATATGACGGCATGACAGACCCTCTGGGTCAATCACAAGTCATTCAGTATCTTAAGTATTTGTCTGCGAAAAATATAGAAATTCATATCTTGTCTGCCGAAAAAAGAGAAAATTTCGAGAAAGCTAAAGATGATATTTCAGATTTATTAGAAGAAAGCGGAATTTATTGGCACCCTTTTTTTTACACAAAAAAACCTGCCATAATATCTACTATAAAAGATGTTTTAAAGATCAAAAATACATCAGTTATACTCCATAAAAAGTTCAATTTTGATATAGTACACTGTCGCTCCTATATATCAGCATTCGCAGGGATATCTTTAAAAAAGAAATTCAAAGTCAAATTCCTTTTTGATATGAGAGGGTTTTATCCTGATGAGAGAGTTGATGGAAATCTGTGGCCTCAGTCAAATCCTGTCTATAGACTTATTTATAAATATTTCAAAAAGAAAGAAAAGCTCTTTTTATTATCCGCCGATTATGTTATTAGCCTTACTTATGCGGCTAAAGACATCATTCGTGATAAATTTAAGTATTGTACTGCCCCAATTTCAGTTATCCCCTGTTGTGCAGATTTGAATCATTTTGATTTTCAAAAAATCAATCAATTAGAATCAAAAGATATAAAAGATAATCTGGGAATTTCAGAAAAAGATTTCGTCATTAGTTATCTTGGTTCTATAGGTACTTGGTATATGATTGATGAAATGCTTTTGTTCTTCAAAATCTTAAAAAACCATAAGAAAAATGCAAAATTCCTTATTATTACAAAGGAAAATTCGGATATAATTTATCTTTCGGCTAGTAAATTGGGTATTAGTGCCGAGGATATTATTATTAAAGCAGCTGAAAGAAGATCTGTTCCCGAATTATTATCGCTGTCGCATGTTTCCATTTTCTTTATCAAACCAGTGTTCTCAAAGAAAGCATCATCTCCAACAAAACTTGCCGAACTTCTTGGAATGGGAATTCCTATAATTTGTAACTCAAATGTCGGAGATATTGATAAATTTGTACCCGATTTTAATTTAGGATTAATGGTTAATCAATTGGATGAAACTGATTTTGAAAGAGTTATTTTGCAGATTGATGATTTATCCAAATTAGATCCTGAAAGATTAAGGGCAGTTGCAGAGGAGCATTTCTCTGTTGACAAAGGAGCGGAACAATATTTTTCTGTTTATAAAGATTTGAGCGTCGAGTGAAAAAAATACTCGCCATAATGCAGCATCGTAAGGATCGTTCACCAGGACAAAGGTTTCGGTTCGAACAATTTATCCCTGCCTTGGAAGCTGCAGGTTATGAAATAATCTTTTCAAATATTCTAAACGAAAAAGATGATAAGATTTTTTATTCTCATGGCAGATTGTTAGCCAAACTCCGTATAGTAATTAAAAGTTTTTTCCATCGTTTAAGTGATTTAAAGACTGCGAAGGAATGTGATCTGATATTTATTTATCGCGAAGCCTATATGATAGGAACAAGTTATTTTGAAAAACGATTTGCTAAAACTGGGAAACCTGTAATATTTGATTTTGATGATTCAATTTGGCTTAACGATACCAGCGAAGGAAACCAAAGTCTTGCCTGGATGAAAAAACCCGAAAAAACTGCTGATATCTGCAGGTATGCAAATTTAGTGATGGTTGGCAATCAATATCTGGCAGATTATGCACTAAAATATAATAAAAATGTTTTTATCCTTCCTACTACAATAAATACTGAATATCACAAACCGATTAAATGCTCAGAAAAATCAGAAAATATTTGTATTGGATGGACTGGCACTACTACAACCTTAAAACATTTTGATACTGCAACTCCTACATTAAAAAAACTTAAAGAAAAATATGCAGACAAGATTTATTTCAAGGTAATTGTAAATTCTGAAAAGTGGGTAAGAGACATTGATGTAAAGTTTGTAAAATGGACCTTAGAAAATGAAATATCTGATTTGTGTGAATTTGATATAGGAATAATGCCCCTCCCCGACATCGAATGGAGCAATGGCAAATCTGGGTTCAAGGGTTTGAAATGTATGGCTCTCGAAACACCCGTAATTATGTCACCAGTTGGTGTAAATACTGATATAATTTCGCAG
>JAQVEY010000020.1 GCA_028697515.1 Bacteroidales bacterium
TCAAGCCCGTCAAGAACTGCATGTGTTTCCTGCAATTCTCCTTTCAGTGCGATAAGTTCTGGTTCTGGTTGCATTTCAACGAAATCAAATCTACGTCTCAATGCCGCATCTAATGCCTCAACACTTCGGTCGGCAGTATTCATTGTGCCAATAATATAAAGATTTGGTGGCACTCCAAACTTATCTTTGCTATACGGCAAAACAACTTCCAATGCTTCCTTTTCTCCGATTCGTTTATCTTCTTCAATCAAAGTTATCAATTCTCCAAAAATCTGAGAGATATTACCTCTGTTAATTTCATCAATGATTATTATATAGTTTTGCTTTTTACTAATTAAAAGATTTTCATTTTTACTTGACATTATTGATGCTTCAAATTCCTTTAGTGCTTTAAAAACAGCATAATAGTTTGTTACCCATCCAATGTCTGTTCCAACTTCTCTTAATTGCTTAACAATATCTGTAATGTCATCATGGGATTTGAATTTATTGTAAATACGTTCTAATTTATTTTTCGTGATCGTTTCTGTTGAATTGGCAGACTCTCCAATAGTTAAAATGCTTTCATTATCTACTTTCAAAAGCTTTACTCGTGACCTTCTGGATGGGAAATAGTGACTCTCATTTTCTTCCAAATCTGAAGTAATCTCTTTCAACCTTTCAATGAATGCAGAAAACAGGTCATTAAAATTATTAAATATTCTTGTTGAAATATTTTTGTTAAGTGTTATTTTTTCTGTGCTTTTTATTCTTTCACAGATTTCCTTTAATATTCCAGGAACAACTTTGTAGATTAAAGGTTGTCCATCCTTCTTAGGCTCTATTGGTTTTATTCCTTCAACAAAATCTTCATAACACATGCTTTGATGGAAAGTAGTAAATACAATTTGCCCATCATTTAATAATCTATCATATTCTTTTTTAACCGCTTCACGGGATTGATTCAAATTAAAATCAGGATTAGCAATTTTAACAGCCTTGTTTATTGTATTATATGTTTTGCCAGTACCGGGAGGACCAAAGAGAATCTGATTTAATTGGAAACTTAAAGTTTGAGTATTCGGTTTCATAATATTAAGAAGCTTTTGATAATACTTTAAATCTGGCAAATCTTTTGAAGTGTATACAGTAATATCTGTCAATGTCTTTTGCACCAACATGTGTCCGGCTTCCCATAAACCATTTGTAACCCACTTAACTTTTCTACAACTAAAGTAATCCTTTCTCTTATCATTGTAAAAGTAGTCAGAGTCAACAATGCCATAGCCAAGTAACTGTTTGGAGCCGCTTTTAACTATGACAACATCCCCTACCTTCATGCCGTCTCTAAAATCCAAATTTGCTTTAGTATCATTAGCCTTATTGCTTTTCGGGTTCTCAAAATCTTGAAGAACTTTTACTATTTCTTGACTGTTCTTATATTTTTTTAAATCCCCAAGTTCATCCCATCCTAGAGCCATAATTCCTTCATCATAAAACTCCTGCCATTTCAATGCATTTCTACCAGGCGCATAAAGCCAATATCTAGGATTATTCATAGTCTCAACCATTGATAATATTATATTAAATTCTTCCTCTGTTGCTGTAAAATTTGTTCCTTGAATGCCTACTTTCAAATCTTTAAGTTTTGGGTTTCTCAAAATTTGTTCTTTTAGAATAGGCTTATTTATTAAATTATGTGATATTTTAATTCCTGATGCAATTTTGTTTTTGTTTTCTGTTTTCCAAAGATGACTGTCTTTAGAATTTTTTAATTCCCGCGGTTCTGTAGTTATTTCAGCTAATGCATAACACCCCGCATTTTTTCCTGAAAGCCAGATTATTACTTTGTCACCAGTTTGTATTCTATCTTTAAAAGTACTAACAGTCCAATCTTCTATCAGATTGTTTTTAAATGCCTCAACAAAATCAAACACATTGGGATTACCTTGGAAAACCCAATAATTTGGCCCCTTCTGTTTATTTGTCCACATCCATGCATCATGAGAAATTTCGTAGAAAGGCTTATTTAAATTTTCTTTAATATCACTTAATACTCTCTCATAATCTTTAAGATTTGTTATTTCAACAATAATCCCATTTTCAACCAAATATTGTTTATGTTTGTCAATCGGATAAAACACATCTGGATTTAGCCAAAATAATCCTTGAGTAAGTTTTGCAATCTGTATTCCGCTAAAACTCAATACTTTTTTAAAAGTATCTTCTTTTAATCTGCCTTTAACTGCTTGCTCAGCTAAATCCCAAAGTAAATCAATATCATCTTTTTTGCGTTTCTTTTCAATTTGAAAATATCTCAATGCCATAGGCTGAGCAGAAGGAATCCCAGAATAGTCCAAAGGAGCAGCCATCGAAAAATTCACAGTTTTTATAAAATTTTCTAGATATTTTTTTCGTTCATCAGTGTGTCTAAATTTTTGGAAAAAAGCAAAAAATGTAAATGGATCCATTACCTCAAGTGGTTTGGCTCCTTCATTATCCTCATCTTTAAGATTACTTTCTATTCCAATGTTTTGCAAAATTTCACACAATTCTTTTTGCCTATGCCTGTAAGGTAAAAGCCATTTTGCCAATTCTTTATAAAAAACTACCCAATCAAACATGTCTTTTTAGATTAAAAGTTAGTTATACAAAACTAATGATTTTTCTGTATAATTGAAAATCAAATTGTTGAACAAAAAGGGGAAACACATATTTTGCATTTGATCCTTTCAGAAAATCTTAACCCAAATATTTGCAACATAAAGCTCATAGAAAATTATCAAACATTAAGTGTAATAAATTTTTGAGAGTTGACATTTTTCAAATCAAGCATAAATCAGTATTCGATGCTCCGTGGGCTGGCCTGGCAAAAAGGCGGGAAGAACAGGCGATGAGAGAAAAACAATTAGAATTGTGTCGAGCCGATATATCGTTCCTAAAACAAATATTTTCAAAGGCAAAGGGTGTTGGCGTTTGTTTTAGGCCAAGGTCGACGAACAATTCTTTTGTTTTGTCTCGATGCGGGTCGGGTAGCATTTTTTTGCCTTGATTTCTTTGGTACTTTCTTGATCAAGCAAGAAAGTAGGCTAATGAATGGCTGATATTACTGTTACGTTTATTGCTTATGCAACAGCAATTGAAATTGTTAAAAATCAAGAACTCTGTTCCCTTATCTTCTTTTTCAATTCTTCGGTATCAACTAGTTTGTACATTTTGTCTCCCCGCCTTACAAGGCTTACAGTTTGCATTGAAAACAATTGTGCCTGTTCAACCTTTTCTACAGGGATGAGGTCTTTACGAAGTTCTTTCACAAATTGCTGCACAACGCCTGTTGTTGGTCCAAGAAATAAAACCTCTTCGCCTAGGCTTAAATCTTCACCTGTATCAATTCGGAGTTCAGCCACACTATGATTTCCATAATAATTTAGCACTTTGCCCAAATATACTTTAGTCTTACTGGCTTTTGAACCGTATTGTTTTGACCATTCCCCAAGTTTTTGTCCGAGATAGTAACCGTTCCAGAATCCGCGATTAAAGACAGTGGAGAGTTTTTGTACCCAGTTTTCAATTTTTTCAACAGAATAGGTTTCATCCAAAACTGAGTTTATTGCTTCGTTATAACATTCAACGACAGTCTTAACGTATTCGGCTGATCTGGCTCTACCTTCAATTTTTAGAACACTTACACCTGCATCAATTATTTTGTCAATAAATCCAATTGTGCAAAGGTCTTTAGGCGACATCAGATATTCGTTATCAACCTCAATTTCGGCTCCGGTTTCTTTGTCGGTCAAAATGTACGGACGACGACAATTTTGCAAGCATGAGCCACGGTTTGCGGAATGATAATATTCATGCAAACTAAGATAACATTTCCCTGATACTGCCATACATAAGGCTCCATGACAAAAAATCTCAATTTTAACAAGTTCTCCTGATGGTCCGGTAATATTTCTTTTCTTTATAAGATGAATAATATCCGCCACCTGATCAAGTGTTAGTTCTCGTGCAGTAACTATTACATCGCAAAATTGGGAATAGAACTCTACAGCCTCAATATTTGAAATATTAAGCTGAGTTGAAGCATGAACCTCCACATCTTTTTTCCTGGCATATTGCATTACAGAAATATCCGAAGCAATAACTGCTGTTACTTTTGACTCAGCAGCTGCATCAATAACTTGATGCATTTTATCTAGTTCGTGGTCGTAAATGATTGTATTAACAGTAAGATAAGTTTTAACTCCAGCTTCGTCACAAATATTTACAATATTTTTGAGGTCTTCGAATGTGAAATTATTTGATGACCGAGCTCTCATGTTTAGCTTCTCAATACCGAAGTAAACAGAGTTAGCCCCGGCTTGTATTGCTGCCATCAGAGATTCGTAAGAACCTACCGGAGCCATGAGATCTATGTTTTTGCGTTGCATGATAGTAATTTGAGGGCAAAGTTATGGATTTTTATTTATTTTCGGACAAAGAGTTGGGTGAAATCACGAAACCCAATAAGTTAGCAGAATTAAAACAGTCGAAAATAATTATGAACAAGACTTAGTCGAACTTCCTTGCATTTTTAACTTTCTGTTTCAGCAGAGCTATTTCTAGCACATCTGATATTGTTGACACATAATGAAATGTAAGACCTTTAATGTAAATGTCTTTGATTTCGGAAATATCTTTTTTGTTTTCTTTCGAGAGGATAATTTCTTTAATTCCGGCACGTTTTGCTGCAAGAATTTTTTCTTTTATCCCACCAACCGGTAAAACCTTACCTCGCAAGGTGATTTCGCCTGTCATTGCAATATTCTTTTTGACTTTTCTCTGAGTGAGGGCTGAGGCTATTGCAGTTGCCATAGTTATCCCTGCTGAAGGACCATCTTTAGGAATAGCTCCTTCGGGCACATGCAGATGTATATTCCATGATTCAAATATTTTACTATCAATAGAGAGATTATCAGAATGAGACTTAATATACTCAAGAGCAATAGTTGCAGATTCTTTCATTACGTCGCCAAGATTTCCAGTAATGGTTAAGTTTCCTTTGCCACGACTTAAGCTGGTTTCGATGTACAAAATATCGCCACCAACAGCAGTCCATGCAAGACCGGTTACAACACCTGCAATTTCATCATCATGATATTCTTCTTTAAGAAATATATCTTGGCCTAAATAATTATTAATATCTTCCGCTTTGATTATTGCAGGTAAATCTTCACCTAGTCCTACTTTTTTTGCAATCTGGCGAATTAGTTTTGCGATATTCTTATCAAGACCTCTTACTCCTGATTCTCTCGTAAAAGCTTCTATTACTTTAGTAATTGCTTTATCATCTATTTTAAGTTTAATGTTTTTAAGTCCGTGATTTTCAAGTTGCTTGGGTATAAGATGTCTTTTAGCAATCTGAAGCTTTTCTTCAACAATATATCCACTAATATCAATCATTTCCATTCTATCTCTAAGGGCAGGGTTAATTGAGGCTATATTATTTGCAGTAGCAATAAACATTACTTTTGACAAGTCATATTCAATTTCAAGAAAATTGTCATGAAATTCATAGTTTTGTTCCGGATCGAGAACTTCGAGCAAGGCTGAAGATGGATCTCCATGAAAGTCATTTCCTACTTTATCAATTTCATCTAAAACAAAAACAGGGTTTGATGACTTAGATTTCTTTATGTTTTGTATAATTCGTCCTGGCATTGCTCCAATATATGTCTTACGATGCCCACGTATTTCGGATTCGTCGTGCAAACCTCCTAATGACATCCTGACGTATTTTCTTTCCAAAGCTCTGGCAATGCTTTTACCCAACGAGGTTTTACCTACACCCGGAGGTCCATATAAGCAAAGAATAGGAGCTTTTAAATCTCCTTTTAGTTTCAGTACAGCAAGATGTTCTAATATTCTTTCCTTTACTATATCCAATCCAAAATGATCTTCATTAAGTATTTTCTCAGCTCTTTTAAGATTAAAATTATCAGTTGTATATTCTCCCCAAGGCAAATCGAGTAGGGTATGAAGATAATTCAGTTGAACAGAAAATTCCGCTGAAGCAACGTTGAGATGTTGTAGTTTATGTAATTCTTTTTCAAAATGTTTTGCAATTTCTTTTGTCCATTTCTTTTCTTTGGCTTTTGTTTCGAGTTCTTTTATCTCCTGTTCTGCAGGTCCTCCACCCAATTCCTGCTGAATGGTTTTCATCTGTTGATGAAGCAAATATTCTTTTTGTTGTTTGTCAAGTTCTTTTTTTACTTTTATTTGTATTTCGTTTTTCAATTCGAGCATTTGAACCTGATTTGTGAGAATTCCAAGCAGTTTTTCAGCTCTTACATATATTTCATCAATTTCCAGCAAAGATTGTTTTTCTATTGGATCAATATCTGAATTAGAGCAAATGAAATTAATCAAGAATGAAGAATTATCAATGTTTTTAATTGCAAATGAGACTTCGTGAGGTATGGTAGCACTAAGCTTGACAATCTTTAGAGATAAATCTTTCAATGAAGAAACTATAGCTTGAAAATTTCTGTCTTTATTGTCAGCATTTATTTCCGGAAAATAGTTTACAGTGGCAATATAATATGGGTCTTCAGATATGAATTGATTAATTTTGAAGCGTCTTTTACCTTGAATTATTACAGAGATAGTATCATCAGGCATCTCTATAACTTTCAAAATTTCGGCCACAGTACCAATGTTGAATACATCCTCGGGTTGAGGATCTTCAACTTCAGCAGCTTTTTGTGACACGGCACCAAAATATTTTGTGGTCTTATTAATATCCTTTATTAGTTTAAAAGACTTGCTTCGACCTATCGTTAATGGAATTACAACTCCGGGAAAAAGAACAGTATTTCTTAATGGTAAAATAGGAAGGCTTTCCGGATATATTTTTAAATTGTTATCTTCGAAAGAGTCTGCGACTATTGGGATTATATCAGAATTTGCTTCTTCATTTCCCAAAATCATTTTTAAAAAGTTAAGGTCTGTATTTTTAGTCATAAATCTGTCAATCTGTCATTAAATCATTTAAAAATTAAAGAATATAGGTATTTGCAATACCTATGCCAGCTAAACATAAAATATTGATTATTGTTTAGAAATTACGATATTTTGTTGTTGCTTCAAATATATATGCATAGATGGTTTTATCTAATTCTGTCAAACTAATGTTTCTTCTTTCCATCACTTTTGTCATGACTTCAAAAGCTGTTTCAATTTTGTAAGTTGTTAGTCCGCTATGTCCTCCCCACGAAAATGAAGGGATGAAATTTCGAGGGAATCCTGCTCCAAAGATATTTGCGGATACGCCAATTACTGTTCCGGTATTGAACATAGTATTTATTCCGCATTTGGAATGGTCACCCATAATTAAACCACAGAATTGCAGGCCTGTATTTTCAAATCTTTCCTTTTCATAGTTCCAGAGTTTTACAATTGCATAGTTGTTTTTAAGATTTGAGTTATTGCTGTCAGCTCCTAAATTGCACCATTCGCCTATAACAGCCTGACCCAAAAATCCGTCATGGGCTTTATTTGAATAGGCAAAGAAAACAGAATTGTTAATTTCGCCACCGACCTTACAATACGGTCCTATAGTGGTCGGGCCATATATTTTGGCTCCCATCTTAATTTCAGCATTTTCGCATATTGCAAAAGGTCCTCTAATGTGTGAACCTTCCATTATTTTGGAATTATTTGCAATATAAACCGGTCCGTCCGAAGTATTAATTGTGACGCATTCAACAAAGCAATTATCACCAACAAATACAGGATGTTCCCCGAAGACAGTGTTTGTTTTGCTCAAAGAAGCGGATTTTCGTCCTTTTGTTAGAAGTTTAAAATCATCTTCAATACAAATCCCGTTAAGCGTAAATAAGTCTGTATTGTTATTAATTATTTTTAGGTCTGATTTATAGTCCACCGTTTTGTCCGGAATTGTATTGATGTTTGAGTCAGTATTATATGCAAGGAGTATGTTGTTTTTAATCAATTTTGAATTCTTCAAAGACAAAATACTCTTCACAAATTCTCTATTTGGTATTACTGCCGAGTATATAATTGTATTCGATTTCTCGATTTTGAGTTCATATTTGGCTTGCAAATATTCTTCGGTTTTAATATAAATATTTGAGTCTAAATAGTTTTCCCACTTTTCTTTAATCGTCAAAATACCAACTCTAAAATCTGCTATTGAGCGGGTATAGCTTAAAGGCAGAAATTTTTTATGATTGCTTAAATCAGAGAGAATTATATTCATAGCTTAAATTTTGAATTATGTAAAGATAAAAAAAGCCCCGTAAAAACGAGGCTTGAAAATATATTTATTTTTATCTTAATTTTTATTTTGATTTCTTTGATCAAGATGTTTTTGATAACGATTACGAAATTTATCAACACGACCAGCTGTATCAACAAGTTTCATCTTGCCAGTATAGAAAGGATGAGATGTATTTGAAATCTCCAATTTATAAAGAGGATATTCTGTGCCATCTATTTCGATAGTTTCTTTTGTATTTGCAGCAGACTTAGTAATAAATACATGTTCGTTTGACATGTCTTTAAAAGCCACCAAACGATAATTTTCAGGATGTATACCTTTTTTCATTTCAATTAAACTTTTTAATTTGGGCTGCAAAGATAATCATGGAATTCTAATTTTCAAAATAAAAACAAAATATTTTTAAATATAATTCGAATAGCTTCATATCTTACAGTCCTTCTTCTTCTCCATAATCTTCTTTTGTGTCTAGGCCTTTTTCTTTTCGGGTTTTGAAATCATTTATTTTGTAGGTAACCGAAATTGATATTATAGGCAATCTTGGTTGTCGTAAAGTATATAAATAATAACTTTCAGTTTCGTGAATATGTTCATGTTTCATTGTTAAAAAAGCGTTTCTAACATTAAGACTTATTGAAAGTTTTCTGTCCAACAAGTCCTGTCTTATGCCAATACTTCCAACAAAATTTCCTGATTGTGTTCCTTGTGCACTGATTGATGGTCCACGATAAAATGCTCCTAACTGAATACTTGTACCTGATTTTTTTAATCTAAAAGTATTATTAAGTCTTGCGTTCCACGAAAAAGTGCTTCCTGAATTGTAATTAGTAGAAGTCAATTCGTAATAATAACCAGTACCACTTATATTTAAATTGTACCATTTTGTCAGGTTTAAGTTAGCCATGATTTCACTCCCTATAGACAAATCCTCGCCTGTATTATCAAATGTTGTTATAAAAATACTTGGGTCATCTGGACTGATTAACATAATATGGTCAATTTTATTATAGGTTTGTCTTAAGTATGCCTCAAGGGAAATAAAATTAGCTCCAAATTTCTTTTGCATGCTTAAATCATATGAATTTGTATATTCTGGAAGTAAGTTAGGATTTCCTTGTCTTATATTGTTGGGATCAACAACCTCGACAAAAGGGTCAAGATACCAACCACGAGGTCTTTCTAGTCTGCGGCTGTAACTGGCAAGTAGCTGCATGTCGGCAGGTAACTGATATGAAATATGTAATGACGGGAAGAAGTCAAACTTATTATACTCCCATTTTTGGTCACTTGTTGTTTGATGGAAAAGTCTGTCGGTGTACTCTGTTCTTAATCCAACCTGATAACCAAACTTATTCCAGTAATTTGCAAAAAGCAAATATCCTGATTGAATATTCATTGAGAATAAATAAGGATTAATACGTGTGGAATCGTCTGTCCAGATTTCTGATATTAGGGTCTGATATCTGTAATCATTATCATTTATTGAATATTTAATTTGATAGCCTGCTTCAATTTTTCCTTTGGTGAAAATAGGTAAAACATAATCGATTTTTCCCGTCATTGTGCTTCCAGAACCTTTTTCAATTGTTCTATATTTTGACAATACATCACCTACAGAATCTCTCATATAATTTGACTCTATTTCGTCATAGATGTTTTCTTCGTTGTCAAAGTCATCTGCAAAACTTCCATAAACTTGCAATTCATGACCTTCTTTTTCAAACTTTTTCATATAATTTAAGTCTCCTGAAAAATATCCACGATTTGCACTCATTCTGCTTCGTGTCCAATAGTAGTAAAAGTCATCATAAATACCCGAATAATCATAATAGCTACCAGCCCAAGTTTCGGAACCCATACCGTGTCCTCTTAAACCATACTTTCCCGAGAAAGTTAGGATTTCCTTATCATTTATATAATAATCTAGTCCCAATCTAAAACTACCTGATTTAAAATTTCTATAACTAGAAGAATATGTATTTAAAAGATATGTAGAATCATCAGCAAAATAGCTTTCTCTCAAAGATTTGCCATCTCCTTGAAATTTTCTATCAGAATAATCGCCACCAACAAAAAAGTTAATTCTTTCAGTTCTTAAATTAAAAAGCAGATCTCCTCCAAATGTATTAAATGTCCCATAATTTGCAGAAACCTGACCATTATAACCTTTCCTTTTTTCTTTTTTCAAATTTATATTTATAATACCTCCAACGCCATCCGAGTCGTATTTGGCAGAAGGATTTGTAATAATTTCTATTGTTTCGATTGTGCTGGCAGGTATTTGTTGTAAAGCTTCGCTTCCTTGGATAGGATAAGGGCGACCATCAACAAGTACAAGAAAACTCTCTGTTCCACGTAAGGATACATTTCCATCAATATCTGTTGAAATTGAAGGAACGTTTTCGAGAGCTTCCACTGCAGTTGCTCCCGAAGACATAATGTCTTGATTTACATTTATGACTTTTCTATCTAGTTTGTAATCAACTTGATTAATATCTGCCTCAATACTTACTTCTGAAAGCATTTCTGCATTAATAACCAAAAATATTTTTCCAAGATTTATATTTTTATTGTCAGGTTTTATCGCTATTTGCGGAATAATATGTTTTCCATAACCGATAAAAACTATTTCGATGAAAAACTTACCATATTTTATTTGATCTATATTAAAATAGCCATTTTTATCAGTTATACCTCCTGTAACAATACTTGAATCTCTTAAACTGTAAATAACAATGTTCGCGAATTCGATTGGTTTTCCACTTTCTTTTTCAAAAACATACCCACTTAATGTCCCATCTGCCGGCATGTCACTGCCTTTGTTTTCATGTTGTGCCGTAATATTATTAACAAAAAACAGCACACAAAAAACTATTAGTAAATATTTCATATATAAAATTTTCAGGTAGTAAGACAAAAAAATCACGAAAAGGTTTAAATAAAGTCTTATTCCACTAAAATAACGATTTTATTTTTTTTGCATTCAACCAAGCCGCTATTGATTTCAAAAGTTAATTCTACACCATCAGGTTTTCGTATAATGATTACTCCTTTATCAAGTGTAGAAACAATAGGTGCGTGATTATTTAGTATTTGGAACGATCCCATTGAGCCGGGAACCCTAACCATAGTAGTGTCTCCGGCAAACAATTTCTTTTCTGGAGTGATTATTTCAACTATCATAATTATTTAGATTCTGCAAGCATTTTTTCACCCTTAGCTATAGCTTGTTCGATTGTACCAACTAAATTGAATGCTGCCTCAGGATACTTGTCAACTTCACCATCGAGAATCATGTTAAAACCCTTAATTGTTTCTTCAATTTTAACAAATTCACCTTTTAATCCTGTAAAAGCTTCGGCAACGTGGAATGGTTGAGATAAAAATCTCTGTACACGACGAGCGCGATGAACAATAAGTTTGTCTTCGTCAGATAATTCATCCATACCAAGAATTGCAATTATGTCCTGCAATTCTGTATATCTTTGTAATATATTTATTACACGTTGTGCAGTTGAATAGTGTTCCTTACCGACTATTTCAGCAGAAAGAATTCTTGATGAAGAGTCTAATGGATCAACAGCAGGGTAAATCCCTAAACCTGCGATTTTTCTACTTAATACTGTTGTAGCATCAAGGTGTGAAAATGTTGTAGCAGGCGCGGGGTCTGTAAGGTCATCAGCAGGAACATATACAGCTTGGACAGAGGTAATAGATCCTGTTTTGGTTGAAGTAATTCTTTCTTGCATTTCTCCCATTTCTGTTGCAAGTGTGGGCTGATATCCTACTGCAGAAGGCATACGTCCTAATAGAGCGGAAACTTCTGAACCAGCCTGAGTAAAACGGAATACATTATCTACGAAGAATAAAATATCACGACCACTAGTCTTACTTACACCATCTCTAAAGCTTTCAGCAATTGTTAATCCCGATAACGCTACTCTTGCACGAGCTCCGGGAGGTTCATTCATTTGTCCAAAAGTCATTGCAAGTTTTGATTCTTCCAATTCTTTTAAATTCACCTTATCTAGATCCCAAGAGCCTTTTTCCATCGATTCTTTAAATTCATCGCCATACTTTACGATATTTGCTTCAATCATTTCTCTTAAAAGATCGTTTCCTTCACGCGTGCGTTCTCCAACACCTGCAAAAACAGACAATCCGTCATAACCAATAGCGATGTTATTTATTAGTTCTTGAATAAGAACTGTTTTTCCAACTCCGGCGCCACCGAACAGACCAATTTTACCACCTTTCGAATATGGCTCAATCAAGTCTATAACTTTGATACCGGTATATAAAACTTCAATATCTGTACTTAGATTTTCGAATTTTGGAGGATGTCTATGTATCGCATATTTTTCACCTTTTTGTAATTCAGGTAGTCCATCAATAGTTTCACCCACAACATTCATCAGTCTGCCTTTAACTTTGTCACCAACTGGCATTGCAATTGGATTTCCCAAATCATAGGCTTTCATTCCACGGCATAAACCATCTGTTGAAGACATCGAAATTGTACGAACAGTATGTTCTCCAATATGCTGTTGGCATTCTACAATTAAAGATGTTCCGTCAGTTTTTTTGATTTCAAGAGCGTCATAAATCTTAGGAAGATCATTGCCTGATTTTTCAAAGCTCACATCAACAACAGGCCCAATCACCTGTACAATTTCACCAATTAATTGACTCATTTCTTAATGATATTTTATTTTGCTAACAAAATTATAAATTTAATTGGAAAATAAAAAAAACATTAAGCTATTTCTCAATATTTTTTAAATTAAAATACTCTGTATATCATTGATTTATAAAAATCTTCTAAAACCTTCTTTCTGTCAGCACTAACATTAACTGAATTTAAACTCTTTTCTGCCTTCGAAAAATAGTGATTTATTAGATTTTTAGAGATATCTGCAATTCCTAGTTTGTTATAAATATCACGAATGGCTGAAATTTTTTCTTCCTTATTAAATTTCTCAAGTTTTAACCAGTAAGATAATGAGTTAATGAGTTCATCATTTGCAAGTTCAAGAGCTTTAATTAGCAAGAAAGTTTTTTTGTTTGCTACAATATCTCCCCCTATAGGCTTACCAAATTTTTCTATATCTCCGTATGTATCTAGATAGTCATCTTGTAATTGAAATGCCAATCCAAGATTCTTCCCAAATTCATATATTTTATCTTGATCTTCTTTTGATGCATTTGCTGTTACAGCTCCTATAACAAGGCTCCCGGCAATAAGAACTGCTGTTTTAAGCTCAATCATTTTTAGATATTGTTCTACTGAAACATTATCTGTTTTTTCAAAATCCATATCATATTGCTGGCCTTCACAAATTTTTAGTGCAGTGTCAGAAAAAACATTAAGGATTTCTTTAAGATTTTTTGATTCGGAAATATATTTATAAGCAATTACAGACATTGCGTCTCCAGATAAAAGTGCAATATTTTCGT
>JAQVEY010000375.1 GCA_028697515.1 Bacteroidales bacterium
TTTTCATTGTATGCTCCTCCCGGATCTGCCAC
The DNA here is from genome assembly GCA_028697515.1 of Bacteroidales bacterium. GTDB lineage: Bacteria > Bacteroidota > Bacteroidia > Bacteroidales > ML635J-15 > Bact-19. The sequence continues at coordinate 33 of JAQVEY010000375.1, forward strand.
TGCTCTTATTTTTGTAAGCGAAGATCTCGAGTATATTGGACATCTTTCTGTCGGAGGTATGAATATGTTACCATTGGTTAATTTGTCGGATGGAGAAAATACAGTTATAGATTTATCTGAACTAACGCTCGATGGGGATAGAATATATCCTTCAAATGACCCTGTTGGTGAAGAAATTTTGATTTCGGATGATTTTATTTCATTATTACAGGAATTAGGTGCTTTTTATGAATTTTTGTCAGCAAATATTGATACCAATTCGGACGGAGAACCTGATTATTTCACGGATTCTCATATAATGATAAATACAATGTTTAGAGTGCATGCAGGTGGTTTTGGAGTAAATGACACAGCAGCTTTCCTTTATAATGAAACAAACCCAGATTTACAAGAAATGGTTATTGACTATTTTTTTAATATCCGTGGCGCAGACGGTATTATTCCTGATAATATCAGTATTGCATTTAATGGACCTGAAGGAAATCCACATCAGAATATAAATGTAAACAATGATAATTATTACTATTTCCCTGATTGCGACTTTAATTTTCAGTCCACTTTTGATCGTTCAGATGGTGAACCTTTTGAAACGGGTGTGTACAATTTCAGCCTTGATGGAACTACATTTTACAAACTGCATTACTATAAAATTGACGTTGAGAGATTTCTGGTTTTGGCTCGTCCTCGACTAATTACCGATGATAACGGTAAAGTGACAAATATTATAATCACTTATGAAAGTGTTGACAATCAGATAATCGAAGCTCCGGCTTTTATCACTTGGATGAGAATAGAATTACAAAGAAAGAGTGGCGGCGAATGTATCGTTGTTGGAGAAGACCAAAGTGATCCTATAACTGATTATTCAAATGTAATTATTTCAGATGATATTAATATAAATGATGTTGAAATAGTTACTATTTCCTATGCAGATATAGTAAGTAATGAATATAATATAAGGTGGAGCTGCCCCGATTAGCAGTTGTCAATAGTATTTAATTACAGTTTTTATTTCATTATTTATTTCAGTTCAAAATTATTAGTATTTTTACCGTAAATTATTTTATGAGAATTGCATTAATAGGATACGGTAAGATGGGAAAAGCAGTTGAACAAATTGCTCTCGAACGTGGGCATACGATTGTTGCAATTGTTGATGTTAATACATCTGAGAAAATTGACAAAAAATTAATATCAATAGTTGATATTGCAATAGAATTTACTTCCCCTGCTTCGTCTAAAAAAAACATTACTGATTGTTTGACAGCCGGAATTTCTATAGTCAGTGGCACAACCGGATGGGAATTTGATAAAAAGGAATTAGAGGAGTTATGTATCAAGAACTCAGCAGCTTTGCTATATGCATCAAATTTTAGTATCGGTGTAAACATTTTTATGAAAATAAATGAACAACTTGCCAAATTTCTTTCAGCTTTTAATGATTACTCAGCAAAGATTGAAGAGACTCATCATATTCATAAATTAGATAAACCAAGCGGAACTGCAATTAGTTTAGCAAATGGAATAATTAACAATAATCCTAAATATGTTAAATGGATGTTAAATCCATGCAATGAAAAAAATAATATTGAAATAACTTCGTTAAGAGAAGGTGAAATTTATGGAGATCACAAAATAGAATGGGAAAACGACATTGATATAATCAGCATTAGCCATTCAGCAAAATCACGAAGAGGACTGGCGCTAGGAGCAGTAATGGCAGCTGAATTTGTTTTAGGTAAAACCGGTGTATTTTCCATGAATGACTTATTAAAACTATAACTATGGCACAAAAGAAAACAAAAACAAAACCATTGGGTTTAAAATCAAAGATTAACAACAGCAGCATAATTCAAAAACTTAAAAACAAATGGATTTGGTTTGCTGTAGTAAGCATATGTTATATTTTGTGGGTTGTTTGGATGGGCAGCTATTGGTGGCTGATAGGTGAAATTATTATTGTTGACATTTACATCACTAAAAAAGTCAGATGGGCTTTCTGGAAACCTAAAAAAGATAAAAAATATACCAAAATAGCCAGAAAAACTCTTGAATGGGTCGATGCGTTAATATTTGCAGTTATTGCCGCATCATTCATTAGAATTTTCTTTTTCGAAGCATTTACAATTCCTACATCTTCGATGGAGAAAACTTTGATGGTTGGCGATTATCTATTTGTCAGCAAAGTCGCGTACGGACCAAGAGTTCCGATGACCCCCCTCTCCTTTCCTTTTGTTCATCATACACTACCATTGACAAAATCGACACCTTCGTATCTTTTATGGATACAAAATGAATATGAGCGAATGGTAGGATGGGGAAAAGTAGAAAGAGATGATATGGTAGTTTTTAATTATCCTACCGGAGATACTGTATGTGTACAAAATCAGGCTCAAGATTATTACGATATTGTTAGAATAGCCTCCTACCTAATGCAAGAATATGATTATGCAGTTTTAGTTAGTGTAAAAGGTGATTCTAGTGTAATTGCAAATCCAAAGTCACCGGAGTATTATCGTGAGCTCGCTTTTCATCTCTTTAATCCTGAGGCAAACCCTGCACATACAAATGAATTAATACAACTTGCCATTAATAAATTGCAGGAATACGATAATGCATTTTATAAAGCAGGGCCGAGAATTAAAACAAAAGCTGATTATGATAAATTTGCAAGACAAATTATCTGGGACGTATATGATATTATTATTAGACCTGTCGATAAAAGAGAAAACTACATCAAAAGATGTGTTGCTGTTGGTGGTGATACCATACAAGTTAAAAATGGTGAGGTCTTTATTAATGGGAAAGCTCAAAAAGATATTCCGACAAAACAATTTAATTATGTAGTACAAACAGATGGAAGTGATATTCCTGAAAAAGTGTTGAAAGAATACGAGATAAACAAATCGGATGTTAGATATAGTATTCCAGACAATGCTTTTATAATTCCTTTAACAAAAGAAAATTATGATTCATTATCAAAAATGATGTTTATTAAAAGCATAAAAAAGAATGTATTAGATTCTGTTGCTGACTATAACGAAAGATTTAGAATTTTCCCACACAACGATAACTATAACTGGAATGTTGACTGGTTTGGTCCTATGTATGTTCCGGCAGCAGGAG
>JAQVEY010000376.1 GCA_028697515.1 Bacteroidales bacterium
AATGTTTGTATCTGTCTGAACCTCCTACACCAGCATTTCTAATAGTGTAAGGAATAGTATCCTGTTGAAAAGTAGTTCTGTAAATATAATTATCCCTTTTTGCAATATCATCCAGCAGTTTGTCGTCTTCGACCAAACGCTCATTAATTTTCTTCAAATTTTCTTTTAAATATTGATTCTCAGATCTTAGTATTTTTTCTTCAGGCGATTCAAAAACTACAATATAGAGAAACATTAAAGCAAAACCGAAAACTGCTGATGAAAAAATATATGGGATTAATCTTACTATTAACTTTTTTAAACTAAATCTAATCTTTTCATATTGAAGAGTTTCTGGATTGAATTTATATTTCGCTTTAAAAAGTTTCAATTTATCGTATTAATTTATCTTATTAAGTATTTATGGACTGCAAATTTAAGAATTTAATCTAAATTTGCAATTTAAAATATTGGATAATATACTTAACTAACAGATTTACACATAAATACATGGATTCTAAGCAAATAAGAACACAATTTACCGATTTTTTTAAATCTAAAGGACATAAAGTAGTTCCCAGTGATTCTATGGTTATAAAAGGAGACCCAACCCTGATGTTTACAAATGCAGGAATGAATCAATTTAAGGATATTTTTCTTGGAAGCAGAACGCCTGAGGTACTTAGAGTGGTTAACTCTCAGAAATGTCTTAGGGTATCGGGTAAGCATAACGATCTTGAAGAAGTCGGCCATGATACGTATCATCATACCATGTTTGAAATGTTAGGGAATTGGTCTTTTGGAGACTATTTCAAAAAAGAAGCAATTGAATATGCTTGGGAATTGCTTACAGAAGTTTTCAAAATTGAAAAGGAAAATTTGTATGTTACAGTTTTCGGAGGTGACAAAAAAGAGAATCTTCCGGTTGACACTGAAGCAGAAGAGTATTGGAAAAAAATTGTTCTTGCTGACAAAATTATTTATGGCTCAAAAAAAGATAATTTTTGGGAAATGGGAGAGATGGGACCTTGTGGACCATGCTCCGAAATTCATATTGATTTACGAGAAAAATCAGAACAGAAAAAAATACCAGGACGTGAACTCGTCAATAAAGATAATCCACTTGTAATTGAGATTTGGAACCTAGTATTTATTCAATTTAACCGTAAAGCTGACGGAAGTCTTGAGCAATTGCCAAATAAACATGTGGATACAGGAATGGGCTTCGAAAGATTGTGTACCGTTTTGCAAGGAAAAAAATCTAATTATGATACTGATATTTTTCAAACAATAATTAGTGAAATATCTAAAATCTCGGGTATAAAGTATAAACAGGGAGCTAAGACTGATATAGCTTTAAGGGTTGTGGCAGATCATTTACGTGCTGTTTCATTTGCAATTGCTGATGGGCAGTTGCCATCTAATGTAAAAGCTGGTTACGTTATCAGGCGTATTTTACGAAGAGCTGTCAGATATGCTTATTCTTTCCTTGATATGAAAGAAGCATTTATTTATAAATTGGTTGATGTTTTGTCAAAACAGATGGGAGAACAGTTTCCTGAATTATTATCTCAAAAACACTTGATCGAAAAAGTCATTAAAGAAGAAGAAACAGTCTTTCTGAAAACCTTGGATAAAGGTATAAAACTATTAGATGATGAAATAAGGAATTTAAAAATAGAAGAAAAGAAATCAATTTCCGGTAATAAAGCTTTTGTTTTATACGATACTTACGGATTTCCTCTAGATTTGACAGAATTAATTGCTAGAGAAAATGGTTTGACTGTTGATACCGAAGGATTTACTGTGGAAATGAATAAGCAGAAAGACAGAGCTAGAAATGCTGCCGAAGTAAATACCGACGACTGGACTATATTAATAAATGATGAAAATTGTGAGTTTGTTGGATATGATCATCTAAAGACAGATGTTAAAATAAGTAAATTCAGGAAAGTAAAGCAAAAAAATACTGAATTTTTTCATTTAGTTTTTGATAGAACACCTTTTTATGCTGAATCAGGAGGGCAGGTAGGAGATAGCGGTTATTTAATAAGTCAAAACGAAAAAATTGAAATTCAAAATACTATAAAAGAACATAATCAGATAATTCATGTCAGTTCTATGCTGCCTGAAAAAGTTGATGCTGTTTTTAGTGCAGAAGTAAATATCGAAAATCGTATTTCAACTGCAAATAATCATTCAGCTACTCATTTGTTGCATTTTGCTTTGAGAAAAGTGTTGGGTAATCATATCGAACAAAAAGGTTCTTTGGTTGACCCAGATAAATTAAGATTTGACTTTGCTCATTTTAATAAGCTATCTGATGAGGAAATACGTTCGGTAGAAATTCTCGTAAACGAACAGATTAGGAAAAATATAAATCGTGACGAAAAGAGAAACTTGCCAATTTCTGAAGCAAAAAAATCCGGTGCGATTGCTTTGTTTGGAGAGAAATATGGAGATAGGGTCAGAGTAATAGGATTTGGTGATTCTGTTGAGTTGTGTGGTGGTACTCATGTCGATAGCACTGGACAAATCGGATTTTTTAAGATTATTAGTGAAGGCGCTATTGCTGCAGGGGTTAGAAGGATGGAAGCTATAACAGGTAAAAGAGCTGAGACATACATACTGTCACAACTTGACAGTTTAAAGCATATTTCTTTATTATTAAATGGTCCTAAGGATATTGTTAGTTATGTTTCAAATCTTGTTGAAGAAAATGTAAGATTGAATAAAAAGATCGAGACCTTTCATGCAACTGAACTAAAAATAGTTAAAAAAGAAATAATTTCCGGAGCAGAGAAAATAAACTCGGTTTTGGTAATCTCTCAAATACTTCAACTCACAGATATAAATGATTTAAAGGAATTGTGTTCTCAGGTACGAGCAGAAATAAAAACATTTGCATGTGTTTTAGGAACTGTTATAGACAATAAACCCTATCTGGCAGTGGCTTTTTCAGAAGATATCATAAATGAAAAAGGATTTCATGCCGGAAATATGATTAGAGAAATTGCAAAACATATCCAGGGTGGAGGAGGAGGACAGCCTTTTGTAGCAACTGCCGGTGGTAAAAATCCTGATGGGATAAATGATGCAGTGGAGTTGGGAAGAAGTGAGATAATAAAACTTTTGTAGTAACGGTGCCTTCGACAGGCTCAGTCACCGAATT
>JAQVEY010000377.1 GCA_028697515.1 Bacteroidales bacterium
GTGGATTCCTTCATACTGGATAGAAACTGCTGTTGGCGGAAACTCCTTATTTGCAAATTTCTTTGCTGCCATTTCAGGTGCTTTTATGTACCTTGCTACTTTAACAGAAGTACCTATTTTGCAAGGATTAATAAATGCAGGAATGGGTAAGGGACCTGCTCTGGCTCTGTTGTTAGCCGGACCATCTTTATCTTTACCAAATATGCTGGTTATTAGAGGTGTAATGGGAAATCAAAAAACAATGGTTTATGTCTCTCTAGTGATTGTAATGGCTACTTTTGCCGGATTGATTTATGGTGGGTTATTTTAATAATTCTAATACTATTATGTTAATTAATCTGGTAAAAGAAAAATCATTCTATTCACGTGGTATGTACAACTTAATACCATCAGATGCACTTATGCTTTGTAATCTTGGAGCGATATTGATTGATGTTAGAGAAGATTATCTCAACACACATAAAAGATTTGATGTTCCTTTTTGTTTTCAAATTCCGATAAGCGATATTAACAATTACCTGAATGACTTTAACCATACAGATGTTTACATCTTTGCCGATTCTGTAGGATTAAGAAGTGCTGAGGCTATAAAAATTCTTGATAAAGAAGGGTTCAACAATGTATTTAATCTTGCAGGGGGCATAGTTGAATGGGAAAAATCATGTATGCCAGTAATTACAAATCCTGACGAAATGCTTTCGGGTTCGTGTGCTTGTCAATTGAAGTATAGAAATTTAACAAAGAATAAAGACAATGACAAATAATTCCAAGATAATTTGCTATTGCAGAAATGTGACAGAAGATGAAATTATATGTGCTGTAAAAAATGGAGCTACTAATTTAAAAGATATTAGAAACGCCTGTTCTGCAAACACTGGAAATTTATGTGAAGAACTTAATCCGAAAGGATGTTCTTGTGCTGATGATATTCTTAAAATTATTGCTTCACACAGAATAAAGTGTTCCTGTGGTTGCAGAAATAGTAATTAAATTATAAATCATGAAAAAATTAGCTTTCTTAATAGGACTTCTAATAGTTGTTACTATTACAGGGAATGCACAGCAAATAACTAAAATTAATGCATCGGAGTTAGCTTCAAAAATTCAAGATTTAGATAATACGAGTTATACCATTATTGATGGACGTAACCAAGAAATGTTTGATGAGTTCCATTTGCCAAATGCAATTAATGTTGATGCTTTCTCGGAAGGCAGTACAGAGCTACTCAGTCAACAATTAAACAACTCCACAATAATTCTCTATTGCACTCAAACCAACAGATCAGAAATTTTGGCAAAAAAACTAAGCGAGCTAAATTTCACAGGTTCTGTTTTGATAATCTCCGACGGCGTTCAAGGGATAAAAAATATTTATTCTAATTCAACAAGTACGAAAGAAACCAATAAAAATGAAAGCAAGGATAAACCAAAAGGGGAGGTAATCGTTCAGGTTTTTGGAAACTTTGACTTTAACCTTAGTCCCGAAAGCAATCAGTTATTCAGATTCTGGATTGGAAGATCGCATTTTGGTTATCAGTACAGCTTTAACGAACAGTGGCAAGCAAAAATCATTATTGATGCAGGTCGCCCTACAACGATGGATGAATTTGCCATTTTTGACACTTCATACAATCTACTTTATGGATTTGTTAATTTAAATGAAGGTAGTTATTACACCATGACACTCAAATTTGCAAGTCTCGAATGGAAACCAGTTGAAAATCTAACAATACAAGCGGGTTCAGTATTACTTAATCATTACATTACACAAGAAAAGTTTTGGGGTTACAGATATCTCGCACCCACTTTTCAGGACAAATACTACGGGTTGCCTTCGGGCGATTTGGGTGTAATTGCTTATTACAAAATGTCAAATAAATTTGGCCTCGATTTATCTGTAACAAATGGTGAAGGGTTTAGAAAAGATCAAGACATGCCTGGGAACATTAAAATTGCATCAGGATTAGATTTCTACCCAATAAAATCATTACAAACTAGAGTTTATTACGAATACTATAAATTATCATATAGTAATCACGTTATAGAACAGCAAATGATTTCGGCTTTTATCGGGTACAAATTTAAAGATAAATTCAGAATCGGAGCAGAATACAATAATCGCATTAACCAACAATTCATACAAAATTTAGATTTAAGTGGATTTTCGGTATTTGGGACATATTCTATAAGTAAAAATTTCGAGTTTTTTGCCAGATATGACTATCTTATAAATAACAATAGTATTAATTCCATACAATATCCAAATTTGTTTGCAGTGATTACTGGTGTTCAATATTCTCCGCTAGAGGGAATACATGTCGGATTGAACTATCAAGGAATAAATTCGGGTACTGATTTTGAGACCGTTAACCAACATTTACTTTTAAGTTTTGAATATAAATTTTGAATTATAAATAACTAAACTATTAAATTATGAAAAAAATCATTTTAATTATCAGTGCGCTCGCAATGATTTTTAGTATTCAATCGTGCAAAAACAGTAACAACAATAAAGAAGAATCTGTAGAATTTAAAGAAAAAATAACTATAGCATATTTTCACGGAGAAAGACGCTGCAAAACTTGTGTAGCAGTTGGTGATGTAGCCAAACTTACTTACGAAGAAAACTACAAAAACAATAAGGATATAGCTTTTAAAGAAATAAATATTGACGAAAAAGCCAATGCAGGAATAGCCGAAAAATACGAAATCGCAGGATCTGCATTACTGATAATTGTTGATGGCAAAGCCGAAGATATTACCGGCATGGCTTTTCAGAACGCATTAAGCAATCCTAATGTTTTAGAAGAAAAAATTATCGAGATTGTAAATAGTGGATTATAAGCTTAAAACAAATCTTATGAAGAAAAAACTTGTTCTATTTAGTTTTACGATTGTTCTGTCATTGCTTGCCTTTTCGCAACAAAAAACACCAAAAGTAATCGTTTACTATTTTCATGCTACCGAACGTTGCCATACTTGCAAAGAAATAGAATCAAAGACTAAAATGGTAATGGCAGAGAATTTTAGGGATGAAATAATTAGTGGAGTTGTAAAATTTGAGCAATTCGATTACGAAGATCCCGCCAATAAAACCATAGTAAATAAGTATTTTGCATACGGCAGCACTC
>JAQVEY010000021.1 GCA_028697515.1 Bacteroidales bacterium
CGACCAAGATTATATCAAGTCACTAAATAAAATTGCAAAGCCTGTTGTAAGCTCGGTTCTTATTAATCTCCCAAAGTCTGCAGACTTAAATACACATTATACTGAATATTTAGTACAAGGATTACCAAAAGGATTTTATATTATTTATTTGCATGCCAAACCCGAGTTTGTTATAGAAGAGAATTATATGGCCTACTCTCAGGTTTTTGTATCAGATCTGAGTTTAACAAATAATAACAACTATTACAGAAATAGAGGATATTATGTATTTGACCGTAATACAGGAGCTCCTATTGAAAATGCAAAAGTTGATGCATATAAATACGAATACTCGTACATAAAACGCGATTATGTTTACACTAAGGTTGCAACAGAATATACAGATAAAAAAGGATATGTTGCAATAAAAAAAACTAATTCTGCCGATTATTACAATATTCGAATTGACGTGAGTAAAGATAAAGATTTTATATCAGAAAGCAGTTACCAGTATTATTCATCAGAACCAGAAGAAAAAACCATAACTGAAGTAAAACTTTTTACAGACCGAGCAATATACAGACCAGGGCAAACTGTTTATTTTAAAGGTATTTGTATCGAAAAAACTGGCGAAAAGATGAATCTTCTTACAGATTATTCAACCTCAGTTTTTCTGCAAGATGTAAACTATCAACAGGTAGCTCAGGCTAACGTAAAAACGAATGAATATGGAAGTTTTAACGGCAGTTTCACTATTCCATTAGATGTTTTAACAGGTAATTTTACCATTTCCTGCTATGGTGGTTCTTTGTACATTAAAGTAGAAGAATACAAAAGACCTATGTTTGAAGTGGAGATGCTACCAATTGAAGGTGAATACAGAATAAATGATAGTGTTTTTGCAGAAGGTAAGGCTATTACTTATGCAGGTACACCTCTTACTGATGCAAAAGTATCGTATAAAATTGTGCGAAATCCATTGTGGTGGGGTTATTATAGAGGAAGCGGTTTCACCTCCAAAGAAATTGCATTCGGTGATTTGGAAACAGATGATTCTGGAAAATTTAAAATAGGATTTAAAGCTTTGGCTGAAGACGCTGGGGCAATGAGTGATTATATATATTACAATTATACAATAAGTGTTTCAGTTACAGATATAAATGGAGAAACACAAGGTACTGCAACCTACGTCTATGTATCTAACAAAGCACTGTCTGTTTCTCATGATATTTATGGAACATTATTAAAAGAACAAGTTGACAGTATAAGCATAAGCACTACAAACATTTCAGGAGTATTTGTTCCAGCCATTGTTGAAGTAGAAATATTTAAGCTTGAAGATCCAAAATTACTTCTTTCAAAAAGACAATGGTCAGATGTTGACAACAAGATGTATTCAAAAGAAGAATGGTATTCACAATATCCCGGAAATGAGTATCAGAATGAGACAGATTATGCTAAATGGAAAACTTCAAAATCAGTTTTTAAATCTAATATCAACACAGCTGATAAGAAAAAACTAAAACTTAACGGAGTTAATAAATGGGAATCTGGAGCTTATCGAGTAGTGTTAAAATCTAAAGACAAGTGGGGAAATTTGATTACAAATCAATCGGAATTTGTATTATTTTCATCATCAGACACTAAAATGCCATATACAGCCACTTCATTCTTTTCTTATGACAAGTATAGTGCTCAACCTGGCGAAACTGTTACCATTTATCTCGGTTCGTCATATAAAGATGTTCAGATTTTGTATGAATTGGAAACAAAAGGTAAAACAGTTAAAACAGAAATAATAAAACTTGATTCTGAGTTAACCAAAATCGAAATTCCTGTTGATGAAACATTTTTAGGAGGAGCAACAGCAAGTTTTATGTTTATTAAAGACGGAAGACTTTATTCATTTTCACAGAGAATTGAAGTTTATTGGTTGGAAAAACAACTTGATTTAAAGTTTATCACTTTCCGTGACAAAACATTACCTGGCTCAGCAGAGAACTGGAAAATAAAAATCAAAGACCATTCTGGCAATCCTGCAGAGGCTGAAATGATGGCAACTCTTTATGATGCTTCTCTCGATGTCTTCGCTCAAAACTCATGGTGGTGGTCAATTTATCCATACTACTATTCATATGCATATTGGTCAATGACGAGTTTTAGTTATGGATATTCGGCTGTTAATTACAAAGATTTCTATCCTGAGGCTGAATACATATATAGATATGTTCCGTATTTCAATTATTATGGCTTGAGTTACTATGGAAGATATTATTATGGAGATGATGTTACAAGAAAGAGCGCAGAAAAATATGACGCAGGGATGTTACCAATGTCTGCAACAGGATCATCTCAAACAGTAGTTGATGCTTCTGTATCTCAAGATAATATGCCCATTATGGATGGTTTGGGGGGAGCCGAACTAGAAGAAAGCGAGATGTCAGCGGGTGAAAGAAGCAAAGATAGAGATGAGTTTGATGGTCGGGATGGAGAAACTAGAAACGCTGACAAAGGAGGGAATAAGGATATCCAAATACGCAAAAACTTTAATGAAACTGCATTTTTCTATCCTACACTTACTACAGATAAAGATGGCGAAGTACTCATTAGTTTTACTGTCCCGGAAAGTCTTACAAAATGGAATTTCCTTGGTTTTGCACATACAAAGGACTTAAAAATGGGCACAATCAACGAACAATTGGTGACACAGAAAGAATTGATGGTAATGCCAAACTTACCAAGATTTTTCCGCGAGAATGATAAAATAACCATAAGTACAAAAATTAATAATGTATCTGAAATAACTATTGTTGGTAAAGCAAGCATAGAGTTTTTTGATCCTGTAACTTTGGAGATAATTAACGAAAAATTCTTGGGAAAAAGCTCAAACTTGGCTGATATCAAAATAGAATCAGGGAAAAATATAGCAGTTAATTGGGATATTAAAATCCCCGAAGGTCTTAGTGCAGTCGGCGTACGTATTGTTGCTGAAGGTAAAGACCACTCGGATGGTGAAGAAAGAATTGTTCCTATTCTGACAAATAGAATGCTTGTAACTGAAACTATGCCACTACCGGTAAGAAAATCAGGTACAACAAAATTCACAATGGGAAGACTAAAAGACAGTGAAAATTCAACTACATTGCGTCACCATAGATTTACACTTGAATTTACATCAAATCCGGCATGGTATGCGGTACAAGCGTTACCATATATAATGGAATATCCATACGAATGTGCTGAACAGACTTTTTCGAGATACTATGCAAATATGTTGGCAACGCATATTGCTAATAGTGATCCAAAAATAAAGAGAGTTTTCGATATTTGGAGGAATACCCCCAATAGCGAAGCACTTATGTCAAATCTTGAAAAAAATCAGGAATTAAAAGCTTTGATGCTGGAAGAAACACCATGGGTACTTGAGGCTCAAGATGAGAACGAGAGAAAACATCGCATAGGATTACTATTCGATCTAAATCGTATGAGTATGGAGAGTAAATCTGCTCTTAAAAAACTTGAAGAGCAACAAAAATATAATGGAGGTTGGGCATGGTTTAAAGGAATGCCTGAAAGCTGGTATATTACTCAACATATTGTTTGTGGACTGGGACATCTTGATAATCTAGGAGTTACAGAAATAAAGAAGGACAATAAAACATGGAACATGACCAAGAAAGCAATTGGTTTTATAGATTACGAACTAGTACGTAATTATAAGGAAATGAAAAAATATTGTGATTCTAAGTGTATGGCAGAAGACCATTTGGGTTATATGCAAATACATTATTTATATGCACGTTCTTACTTTATCGAAGATGTTCCAATTGATAATGCAACAAAGGAAGCTTTTGAGTACTATAAATCTCAGGCAGAGAAATACTGGAAAAACAAAAGTTTTTATATGCAAGGTATGCTAGCCTTAGCTCTACATCGCTACGAAGACAAAATCACTCCTATAAAAATAATGGCATCACTTAAAGAACACTCTTTAAATAGCGAAGAAATGGGTATGTATTTCAAAAACGACAGAGGATATTACTGGTATCAAGCACCTATCGAAACCCAAGCATTGCTTATTGAGGCTTTTGACGAAGTTATTGACGATCAACAATCAGTTGAAGAAATGAAAGTTTGGTTGTTAAAGCAAAAGCAAACTCAGGACTGGAAAACGACAAAAGCAACAGCAGAAGCAATTTATGCCTTACTACTTCGTGGTACTGATATGCTGGCTGATGATGAAATTGCCATAATAACAGTAGGCTCAATGAAAATTGATGCAGCAAATGATCCCGAAATCAAAACCGATGCAGGTACTGGTTACTTTAAGAAAGCATGGGACGGAAGCTTAGTAAAACCCGAATGGGGAGATATTACAGTTAGCAAAACTTCAAACACTGTATCTTGGGGTGCTGTTTACTGGCAATATTTTGAACAACTTGACAAAATCACGACTTTTGAAGAAACTCCATTAACAATTAACAAAAAACTCTTTGTTGAACGTAGAGAAGGTGTAAAACCTGTTATCGTGCCTATTGAAAAAGACGCTAAACTAGCAGTTGGAGATAGGGTTACTGTTCGTATTGAAATAAGAGTTGACAGAGACATGGAATACGTTCACCTAAAAGATATGAGAGCCTCCTGTTTCGAACCTGTTGATTATCTGTCAGGATACAGATACAAAGCAGGTTTGGGCTACTATCAAGGAATTAAAGATGCTTCGATGAACTTTTTCATTGACTATCTCCGCAAAGGCACTTATGTCTTCGAATATGAACTGATAGTTGCTCAAAAAGGCGATTTCTCAAACGGAATTACTACTATTCAGTGTATGTACGCACCTGAATTCACCAGTCATTCAGAAGGCGTTCGGGTTATTGTTAAATAAATTTTGATGAATATAAAGAAGGCTGTCCAGTGAGGCAGCCTTTTTTTATGTCCTAATTAAAAGCAAGTTAATAAACCGATTGTCCGCTGCGTTACCAATGGCGTAGGAGAAATGTGAAAAATTGTGAGTAATTTAAACCGATTTCTCACTGCGCTCGAAATGACTATGAACAAGAGGGGAGCAAGGTCGGCGATGCAATCTAATGCTATATTATAACTAAAATATATCGCCGACCAATTCCCTCGCACGCAACAGACATCTCGAAAATTGACGAAGGAATGCTTAGAAATCTTTTATAAAGTGGCTAAAAACTTTATTAGATTTTTAAAAAATTTCATAAAATCTTATTTTTGGTTAAATCTTTGTTTTGTGCAATTGATTATTTTTATTTATTTCGCTTTTTTAATTTAGATATATGAGATTTACTTTCTTTTCCTTCGCATTATTATTTTTATTAGGAACAACATTAAACGCACAAACGGATTTTGAGCCATATTTTATTTATCAAAAAGGGGCTAAGATAAAAATAGGGCACTTCAACAAAAGACAAATTCCTCAGGGATATACAGTTTACACAGTAATAGATGTAAACGAAACCGATTCGGTAGATTATCTTAAATTAAAGATTGAATCACTGAATAAATATCAAAAAGCATTAAATTCTGAAATATTTTGGGCAGAATATCATGAAGGTGAAATAAAAATAGAAAAACTCTTTATGCTACCTATTGACACACTAGCCAATATTGACGAAGATAGTTATAGTATCACAGGTCGTGATTATATTTTACCTGCATTTTTAGGAAACGGAATTGCACTTTCTTCAGCATGGGTTGAACTTTCAAGCAATGATTCTATCGCCTTTAAAGTATCCGAATATAGCAGAGTGGTAGATAATTTTGAAAAAATAAAAACCACAATTGGAGAATTTGATGTTTGCGTCATTTCCAGCAAACTTGAAACACAGTATAACGAACCGGAACTTTTTACAGTTTATACTTATTTCTCAAAAGGAATAGGTCCTGTCAGGACATATTATTACAATACAAAAAGAAAACTTGTAAAATATTCTGAAATTGTGGAAATGGATATTCCAGAGAAACTATAAAATGTATGTTTTCTAAAAAATTATTTTTTTTATTCCTTTATACAAAAAATTATATATTTTTGCCTTGCAAATTGCCCAGGTGGTGAAACTGGTAGACACGCCAGCTTGAGGGGCTGGTGTCCTTAAGGATGTGCAGGTTCGATTCCTGTCCTGGGCACAAACAAAAAAACTCCTGAAAATATCAGGAGTTTTTTTATAATAATCAGTTGTATTTATCTTTTTATAATTAGTTTTTGCTTTTCAGACCATTCTTTCGATTTGATTTCAAGCATATAAATTCCACTTCCTAAATCTCCAATATTAAGCTGTTCTTGATCTTGCAAGAGAGTTTTCGATTTAACCAAAGCTCCAATTACATTATAAATATTTACTATTATATCTGTATTATTTATGTTTTCAGTACTTACAGTTATATAATCACTTGCAGGATTAGGGTATATCCTAACATTGCAATTCGATAGTGTTTTATCCGGAACAGAATTTATCAAACTATTAAAGCTCAAATTATCAATATAAATTACTGAATTCCCTTGGGGTGGGTCAGTTGGTGCTGACGGAGTCCAAGCCATAACCATTATCGTTGCACTATCCGCATCTTCATATGTTTCAAACTCTATTGTAAATGGTTGCCATAATTCTTCAGTGGAAGTAATTGTAGTCGAATTATTCCCTATCATTACTCCATCTTTAAATAAAACAACTGTAATTCCTGCCTCATCTCCGTTTTGTGGCAAGAATTTCACATAACCACATAGGCTGGTTGGATGTCCGATTACTGGAAAAGCTGGCTTAAAAGGATAATCGAATGATTTGGTCACTATCACTCCCCAACCACCTGTTTCCTGAGTTAGAGAGGTGTTGTTTTCGAGTCTAAGTGCAAAACTTCCTATTCCTTCAGGATAATGGTCACTTGATTTAGTAACTGAATAGAAAGGTCCTGTACAAGAAGAATTCATGGTTGCCCAATCGTTTGGATCTTCATAACCTCCAAAGTTTGTCCAATTTTCAAATCCATAATTTGGAATTTGGGCACAAATTTCACTTAAAAAAGCACCTAAAAATGTAAGTAAGATAGTAACCCTTTTCATTTTAACATTGTCAGTGTTTATCGTGCTGACTCCGCACTTTTTAATTACCTCAAATCTAAATAAAAATACAATTGATATTACATTTTATCTAAAATAAATTTGATAGATATTACTTTGATATATTTCGACTTACAAGACTTATATTTAAATCACTACCATTCTATATTTTCTCGAAAATTTTTCAGCTTCAACAACACAAATATAAAGTCCCGGATTTAGATTTAAGGAGAGTGCCGAAATTGTCACCGTATTTGTACCCGGTACTAACAATTCATTCTTTTGACTCACTAACTGCCCTGATGTGTTATAAATTTTTATGCAGGACATTACTGTATATTTAGTTACAACTTCAAAACTAGCATAATCGGTAAAAGGATTCGGATATAAATTCCCAATACTTTCTGCGGAAATTACTTCATATTGCACTCTTTTGACTACTTTTCCTCCAGTTGCATCATTAAGTTGAACATAAACCTCCTTCTCACCTGTTTCAGAAGTATTTAGAATTTTTAAAAAATTATCATCTGAAATTGTCATGCAAGAAATTTTCTCCACAGGTCTATACACTACAGTATTATTTTCTGCAGGCACCGAAACCGAAGCAAGACCACAATAATAAATTCCTGTATAAGTTTTAAGTCCTGCCGCTCTGTTATAATAATTCCCGGTATTCTGATAAGTCATTCTTATTCTTCCGTCACTATAAATTGTCGTTCTACACATAAATTCTGTTGCCAAAGAATCGTTGAACCAAATATCAATACAGGAATCACTCAGTTCATAGGAATATAACACAGGTTCAGAAAAGTAATAAGTATTAAATACACTTAATTGCATGTCATTATACTTAGAAGTCTTTATCTCAGGATAAGGATACAGTTCTTCGACAGCTTTATTTTTCCCATTAAATGATATTGTTGCATCCCAAGCGAGATAAATACTATCACATAGTTCGCCGGCACAAGGGAATTCCCACCCAAGATAGATTGCTCTCAAAGTATCTCTGTAAAAATTAAGATTGTCGGGCTGAAAATATTCTTCTGCACTGTATTCCTGTATGTATTCATCTGTTTTCAAAATATGAAAAGTATATGGTGGATTTCCGCCACCTGCATATAGTTTTATATCCAATTCTTCTCTCGTAATTGCTGCAAGCATATCTGAGGCATCAAGTCTTAAAACTGTATCTTCAGGAATAGAATAAAGTGGGAGCTCCACATAAAACATAGAAACCGAATTTGGCGATAGTTCTACATCAGAATTTACACCTACATATTCGTTGACAGAACCATCTGAATACTGCATTACAGAAAAATATTGTAATTCTCCTTCCAATCCACCCGAATTATCAATTATCAAAAATAATTTACTTTTTCCCCACACTTCTATATGATTAAGTATATCTGTAATATCTATTCCAAACTCCATAACATCTGCTCCGGGTATCGTGTCCAAGCCTGTCATTAGGTGATGCCCACCCTGAAAGTTAAATGTCGGGAATTCAAGTATTTTTTCGGGATAGTCTGACTCTGCATCAAATGAAATACCTGCACTTATTTTCAAAGAATTTCTCCACGAATGCTTTAATTTTATTTTAAAACAAAGCTCAGGCTCATATTCAATGTTGGGCACAGGTAAAAAAACCTGTTTATTCCAAAATCTCTCAGGCAGATCATATTTAAACAAAAACATACTGTAATTCCACGCATCTCCGTATGAGTTAATTACAATCCATAATATTTTTTCATTATCGTGCATGTCAACAATATCATCATTATTAATATCTATGCTGTCAGTAATCAGACCATCTCCGTTAAAATCAATTGTAGTATTGTTGTAATAACCGACAATTGTCATACTATGTGTTGGACGACCAGAAATATAAGAAATAACTTTTACTTTATCGTTAGGATAGCATAAGTCCACATCAGTAATAACCTCAGTAGTTCCTGTATGCATAAAGTAAGAATTAGAATAAAAGATAACTGTCCCGCCTGTTTCTTCTCCTCTCAAATGGTCATCAAAATAATGCATAAGTATTTTCAAGTCCTCATCTGTACTCACATTTAAACTATAATAATCAGAAATACGATTCTTAAATGACGAGAAATAATTATCGTAACCACTCATCCAATATTTTCCCCGAAGATCATTACTTAAATATGTACTATCATTAGGATAAGTCTCATTAAAAACCTCTATTGTTGGATTCCCCTGACTTTTTATCAAATTCCATGTATTGAACGAACTTACTCCAAACCAGCCTTCTCCTTCACTCAGAAAATTATATGAAAATGTAGGTGCAAAAATTGTCGAAGAGTCTGCTGCACGGTTCAATGCTCTGTTAAATTCATAAGTCATGCAGTTATAAACTGCTGAAGCTTGACCGCAATTAGAAAGGCTATGCTGATCGTAAAACCATGGCGGAAAGTACTCCAATTTATGATTCCAAACATTGTCCGGCAACTCAGGGGCTTCATCGGTGTAATAAATTTCGGGAATTGGATAGTTGGGAATATAGAAAGTGTCGGCAACAATCTGGGAATTGCCAATCTTGCAAAATAAAACTAAAAAAGCTAATATTGTGAGAAACTGTTTAATCACATTTTTTTCGTAAAGTTAGATATTTTGCAGAAAAATCATATAAAGTCGGTATATGTATTTTAGTTTTTATTATCTCATAAAAATGAACCTCTTAACCTGAGACTTATTATCAAAAGAAGCCCGAAGAAAATAACAACCATCCCCGTGGCAAAAATCGTTTATGTTTAAATTGATAGTATTTATACCTGCGTTAAGATTTGTTGTCTCTTTGTATAGTAATCTGCCGGAAATATCAAAAATCTCAATTATCCCAGACTGTTCTATTCCTGTCTGCAAGTTAAAATTTATGAAATCGGAGCTTGGGTTTGGATATAAATCTCCTATCAGGTTTTCATCAATAATGTTAAATTCAAAACGCTTAGTAAATTCATCACCGTTTGCGTCTTTTACTTTAACGTAAACTTCGTAAACTCCAGGTTCGGATACTGCTCTCATTGCTAATAATCCGGTAGAATCAATTGTAAACAAACTGTCAGGAATTATGGGTGTAAATGTTACGGTGTTAAAAACTTCAGATTCAGAATATGGAACAAAATAGTTGCCAATGTCGGACCTTATTTGTGCGCAAATGTCGGATTGAGGGATAGAATCGCTGTACGTAACTTCGATAACCCCTAGTTTAGTTAGTTGGATGTGAAGTTCAGGATAATAGTATTTTATAGAATTAATGATTTTTCTGTATTTTAGAAAAATTTCAATTTCAGTATCAGAAATTTGGATAGAAGCTGGCTTAGGATATGAACCGTAAAATTGATATCTTGCATAAGATGAAAATAGAGTAGGTCGGTTTGCTTCAGGGTATAATTCATAAGGGTACCTTCTTTCTGGGACAGCAATTTCCTTATTATAAAAACCAACAATCCCATATGTATTTATTGAAAGAGAGTCCCAAAGCTCATTAGCTAAAGGCACCTTCCAATCTGGAAATATTTTAATTGATGTAATAGTATCATAATCAACATTTTGATCAGAAGGGTAAGCTTTTAAAGAAGTTTGAATACTATAAGTTTTAATATATTCTATTGAGTATTCGTAAGGAGTCTGTCCACCTTCTATAAAAATGTTTAATTCTGTTTTATTATTTATTTCACCAAGAATAGAGGTTTCATTAATTACTTTAGGATAATCGAAAAAATTTCGGCTCTCAAGATTTAATAATTGAAAGTAATAATTATCACCTGTGAAAAACATCTCAGTAGAACTTACAATCTGATGTTCTTCGGGAGCGGGTTTAGAGTAATCAATTATTGAGAAATACTGCAATTCGCCAGGTACTCCATGATTTTCGATATTCAAAAAAACTTCATACAACCCATTTTCGGGAATATATTTCTTTAAATCAGTTATATCAATCCCAAACTCTAAAACATCAGGTTCTGCTAACGAATCAACACCTGTCATGCAAAATGGTCCTCCCTGGAAGTTAAAAACAGGGAAATCCATAACTATTTCTGGCTTACTAGAGTTTATATCTGAAGATATTCCTGCGCTTATTTTTAAATTGCCTCTTTTTGGATGTTTTATCTTTATTTTAAAGGTCAACTCTGGTGAATATGCTGTAACAGGTATGGGGAAAAATACTTACTGATTCCAAAAGAGTTGAATCATATCATATTTTAACAAAAAGTAAGATCCGTAGTTCCCCCAACTATTTAAAATTAACCATAGGGTCGTTTCATTGTCATGAAAATTAATTATGCCGTCATTATTTGTGTCTATAGTGTCAGTAATGATACCATCATTATTAAAATCAATAGAATCATTTTGGTAATAACCTACCAAAGTCATTTGATGTGTAGGATTCTGATGGTAAAAAATAGTGTCCAAAACCCAAAAGTATGCATTTGTTTCGCTTAATGCTATATCTGGCAACTTCATTATCTGAATATATGACGTTTCTGTTAACGGTTGGGAACAAAACATTGCAATGCCACCAGCTTTGTTATCTTCAAAACAGTTATGTAAATAATGTTTAAGAATTTCTAAATCCTGTTCTGTGTTTAGATTTAAAGAATAGTATCCAGATATCCTATTAAAAAAAGATTTGTAATAATTTTCATACCCATTCATCCAGAATTTACTAAAAGCTAAATAGTCAAAATCTGGATTTGACATACTCGCATTAAAGTTTATCGTTTCATACTCTTTCCTACTTGGATGTCCTTGACTTTTAACTATATTCCAAGAATCAAATGCACTTAACCCATTATACATCGGAAACTGATTGTATGTATGATTCGGTGAAAAAGTGTTACTCGAATCAGCTTCTCTATCATAAGCACGATTGAACATATAAGTTAAACAATTAAATATTCCGGAAGCCTGCCCACAAGTAGGACCAATTTGTTCAATTATACTATCCGGAAAATACTCCAATTTATGATTCCAAACATTATCTGGCAACTCAGGAGCAGAATCGGTGTAATAAATCTCCGGTACAGGATAGTTAGGAATATAGAAAGTGTCTGCAACAATCTGGGAATGCATTATATTAGTTGATAATACAAATAAGACTATAATGAATGATACAATCTGTCTCATTACCTGCAATATTATTTCAATGAATATATGTAAAATTACAAATAATTTTAATAAATTTACAATTAAATATAGTTTTTAACGTTTATAGTGTTGTGTACTAAAACTAAACAATAATTTAATGATTGGTATTATGAAAACAAGAGTTCTGATTTTAATAGGAATTTTAATACTGGCATTTTTAAGCTCTTGCAAAAAAGATAATAATGAAGTAAAAGAAATAGAATTAAGTGCAAAACAAAAGGAAATTGTTGTTGCTGGCAATGAGTTTTCATTAGGCTTACTGCAAAAAGTGAGTGAAGCCTCAACAGATGAGAATTTTATGATTTCGCCCTTAAGTGTAGATTATGCACTTGCCATGACTACAAACGGAGCTAAAAACAACACACTCGACCAAATGCTTACAACACTTGGTTTCGAAGGATTTGAAATTGAGGAATTTAACGAATTCTTTCATTTACTTATGGATGAGATTGTAGATCTTGACAGCAAAGTAACTCTCTCAATTGCAAATTCTGTTTGGTATAGGAACTCTTACACGATTTTGCAGTCATTTCTCGATATTAATCAGGAATATTACGATGCTCACATAGCCTCTTTAAATTTTGATTCTCCTGATGCTGTAACAACAATAAACAATTGGGTTTCGAACAACACAAATGATAAAATTCCTGAAATCATTAACAACATCCCGGGAGATGCAATTATGTACCTTATAAATGCAGTATATTTTTATGGCCAATGGAAGTATGAATTTGACGAATCTCAAACTCAGCAAGGAGATTTCTATATTTCAGACGATAACAGCATTCAGACCGACATGATGAAAATGGAAGCCGGTCTAAAATATTACAATGATGCCTCCGTTTCTGTTGTAGAATTACCATACGGAAGAGGAAACTTTGTTATGGATATGATATTACCTTCTTCAGAGCTTGATCCGGCTCAGGTAATTGCAACGCTGAATCAGCAACGCTGGACAGAAATAACACAAGGACTATATGACCAGAATATTTTATTGACAATGCCAAAATTTCAGTTCGAATTTGAGAATGATCTAATACCTATGTTAACCGACTTGGGAATGACCGATCTGTTCAACCCAAATGCCGCCGACTTATCAGGCATAAATGGTACAGGAGGTTTGTATGTTTCGAAAGTAAAACACAAAACTTATATTGATGTAACAGAAAAAGGCACCGAAGCTGCAGCAGTTACCGCAGTTGAGGTT
>JAQVEY010000378.1 GCA_028697515.1 Bacteroidales bacterium
CTGCCATTTGCTTAAACATTGGAGCTTCTTTTAGTTTGTCGTAACTAACCCAGTCTGCAGCTTCGAAAACACTATTGACAAATAAAACAGCATCAAGTTTTGTTAAGACGTCTGAAGATGATCCATAAAATATTTTACTTCCAATAGTTTCAGCATCGTATCCAAGCAATACCAACTCAACAATTTTCTCAACATCTTTAGGTTTAATATTTTGAGATGTAAGTTCTTTTGTTAACCAGCTACTCATATTGGGGTCACCGCTTTTTAGTAATTCTTCAAGTTTCTTGTATGGACCATCTCTGTATTCAGGATCAAGATTCGTCAATAAGCTGTATTTTAAAAACATATTTGTAAAATATTCTTTAGATACATTTAAAGTGTTTTGATATGTTTTATCAACCATTTCTGCCCAACTATCTAACTCTCCAGTATTATTTATTAATGATTTAGAGTAGGTTCTTAATAATCTGTTTGTATTATCTAGGCTAAATTTTAAATCTGATAGTTTTGCTTTCGAATCTTCAAGCTCTTGATTTGCTTTTAAAGCCTCAGAGTTAGCTTCAGTATTGGTGTTTTCTAAAGTGTTTTGTTGATCTAAATCTCTTCGATTATTCTGTGCATTTTCATTTTGGCTATTCGGTTTTGAATCTTGCGTGTTTTGATTTTGAGCATATTCATTTTGTTGATTGCGGTGCTGTTTTAACGCATTTTTTTTGTTTTCCTTATATTTGCGGTTTGCTTCCCTAGCGTTTTGTAAATTATTCCGAGCTGTTTCATTATAGGGGTCATACCATAATGCTCTTTTGTAATATCTTATTGCCTTGTTATAATTCCCTGAATTATGGTAATATACGCCATCATTGTTAATGTCATAAGCTTTTGATTGATAATTGGCAATAATCTGTGCGTTATTATTGTAATTATTATAATCTGAGGTTTCTTCGCCCACTGCTACTGGCCCGTTAACTGGAGGGATATAAACCGAAGTATTCCCGGCAGCTTCTTGCAGTTGATTATAGGCATTGTTTTGTGATACAGCATTAAAACATTGTGCTATAAGAAGAACTAAAAATATGTTTTTAATAAATTCTGTTTTCATGTCATTGTTTTTTAATAACAAAACCTTATTCCAACTTGCTTTATCCAAGTAAAACTATCAGTTCCTAAAAAACTCCAAACTGGTCGCCATCCAAATGAAATTGAAACAGGTAGCATTGTGAACTGCAAACCGAAATTACCATCAATTCCTCCATAAAACTTTGATCCAGGAAATATAAGCATATAATTTTTATCCCAAACTCCTATATGAAAACCAAGCCCGAGATACAAATCAACAGGATAAAACAACTGACGATGAACTTCTTTCATTATGGTAAATCTGAAGTAGTCTTTGCTAAAACCTCCGATAATATCGTAACATGTGTAGTCAGGCAGCACTGCTTTGATTGATAATTCTACAGAGTTAGTGCCGGGAGATATTAATTCCCCTGCTTTTAATGGAGAAATAGTGTTAAGGTAAAAACCAAAGCCAACCTGATACTGCGAGTAAGCTACACTTGCACTTAATAACATAAAGACAATCAGTGCTTTTTTCATGTGATACATTTGATTAGTTTGTCGATGCTTTAGTATAATTATTAGTGTAAAAATAGCAAATTTATAAATGCAAATATTCTGTGTTCAGAAATTTATTTTTCGCATAAAATATTTTGAAATTTAATGTCTTTGAAAACCTTTAAATAGGGGTTTCTTTTAAATATTCTGCCGCAATACAGGCTTCATTATACCATTCTTCTCCATATTTTCTAATCAATGGCTCTTTTAGAAATTCATAGATATTAATGTTTTTTTTCTCCCCCAGTATCACAGCATCTTTACAAATATCCCAGACATTATAATTTACAGCATCGAAAGAACTGTATTTTTTTATTCGAATTGGATATAAATGACAGGAAATAGGTTTTCGAAAATCAATCAAACCCTCTTCCCATGCTTTTTCGATTGTGCAATATGCTGTACCATCTTCTTTATATTGTGCAAAAACACAGGCTCCTTTTTCTCCATAAATAGTTGTTGTTAATTCTCCCTCAACATCAATCATAGAAATGCCTTTTATATCAATAATTTCTTTTCCTTCAGTTGTTAGGGTGTTATAAATTATTGGTAAGATTTTTTTTAGTGTTTTTTCTTCTTCTATTTCAAGCGGAGCACCCGAATCGCCTTCAATACAGCATCTTCCTTTGCATTTTGATAAATCACAAGCAAAACATTTTCTAAAAATGTCAAAATGCACTATTTTACTATCTATATCAATCATTATTTTAATTTTACTATAGTTATACCACCTCCACCAAATCTGATGTCTTCATCATAACAAGCGTCAATGCGTGGTATTGTCCGCAGATAATCGCGAATATGCTGACGTAAAATGCCATTTCCTTTTCCATGAAGGATTTTTAATTCCTTAAAATCCAGCATTATAGCTTCGTCAACTAAATCGGTTATTTTCCTGAGAGCTTCTTCAACTCTGTCGCCTCTAACATCAATATAGGGCTTGAAATTTAGAACTTTTTCATTATAGTTGAAGTGTAATGATGAGGCAGAACGATTTTTTTGCTTGTATTCGGCCTCAGAAACCTTTTCAAGTTTTTCGTAAGGAACGCTAGTGTATATGTTTCCAAAACTGACAACAACATTCTTTTCTCCCAAATCTGTTACCTCTCCAACAACTTCCTGACCTATCAGCCGGACTTTTGAACCAAGATTGATTTTAGTCTCATCAATTTTTATAATCTCAGGTGGGTTTGCTAGTTTTTCTTTACGCCTAGCTTCTCTTTCTTCCTGTTTCTTCTTGAAATGATTATATTTTCTTGATATTTCATCATTCTCATCATTAATTTGAGCATTAAAGCTTTCCTTAAACTCTTGTATTTCTATTCGGGCTTCTTTAGTAAGCTCTTTATCTGCATTGCTTTCCTTGATTTTTCTTATAGTGTTTTCTATCTGTTTATTAACATCTGTAAGCAATTGTTGTGATTCTTTACGAGCTTCGTCCAAAATCTGTTTTTTCCTTGCTTTTAGCGTTTCAAGT
>JAQVEY010000379.1 GCA_028697515.1 Bacteroidales bacterium
TTGGAGGCATACAGCATTGCCTTATTCCTTCCCCAAAACATGTTCTTATAAGTCGTGATGAGGATGGAAAAATCTCTACTCGTTTGTATTCAAAAGAGCAAAGCTATAAGTCGATGTTAAAAACTTTGGGTTACACTTATTAGATTATTTTATTAAATCTTAATTTGAAACTGTATTAAAATATTTAACTTTGCTCTTTGTTTTAAGTTGCGATTATGTCAAATAAAACCTATGCGGGTATTCCAGAAGAATTTTCTAAATATTCTTCTTCAAAAGTAGTTATTTTACCTGTACCATATGATGGAACTTCCACTTGGGGTAAAGGTGCAGATAAAGGGCCTGAAGCTTTTCTCGAAGCTTCCGAAAATATGGAAATATATGATCTAGAATCTGATTCTGAAGTATATCGTCATGGAATTTGGCTTTCAAAACCATTGTTGTGTGACCCTGATCCGCAAAAGATGACAATGCAGGTAAAGAATTGTGCCAAAAAGTACTATGTCGATGGCAAGATATTTACGATGATTGGAGGGGAACATTCGGTCAGCATTGGAGCAATAATGGCTTCGGCAGAGCAGTTCGATAATTTAAGTGTGCTGCAACTTGATGCTCATTCTGATTTGCGTCCCGAATATAATGGTAGTCCTTTTAATCATGCATGTGCAGTTCATTGGGCATCAAAAAATACAAATTTGGTTCAGGTTGGGATTCGTAGTATGGATGTGGTTGAAAAGCCTTACCTAAATAAATCGAATGTGTTTTATGCAGAAAACATTGCTACGCGAAATGACTGGCAGCAAGGAGTGGTTGACAAACTCACTGAAAATGTTTATCTTACAATCGATCTTGATTATTTTGATCCCTCAATTCTTCCATCAACCGGAACCCCAGAACCTGGTGGCATTGATTGGTATCCTACCCTTGATTTATTGAAAAAACTTGCAAAACAAAAAAATATTATTGGGTTTGATATTGTTGAACTCGCTCCTAATCCCGCAAATCCCGCATCTGATTTTCTTGCCGCGAAACTATATTATAAAATATTAACATACATTTTAGAAAATTAAAAATGGAAGCAAAAGGTATTATTTCGAAATTTATTGAAGATAACTTCAAACATTTTAATGCAGCTGCATTAATAGACGCCTCTAAAGCATATGTGAAACATCTTGATGAAGGAGGTAAAATGATGATTACTTTAGGTGGTGCTATGAGTACTGCTGAACTAGGAAAAACGCTGGCTGAAATGATTCGTCAGGATAAAGTTCATATTATTTCTTGTACAGGAGCCAATCTCGAAGAAGATATTATGAATTTGGTTGCTCACAGTCATTATAAAAGAGTTCCTGGTTATCGCGATTTAACTCCTCAACAGGAATGGGAATTGCTAGAAAAAGGTCTAAACAGAGTTACAGATACCTGCATTCCAGAAGAAGAAGCATTTCGTAGGTTGCAGAAGAACATTTTTAAACAATGGAAAGGCGCTGAAGATAAAGGCGAAAGATATTTGCCTCACGAATATATGTATAAGATGTTGTTGAGCGGAGATTTGAAAGAATACTACGAAATTGACCCAAAAAATAGCTGGATGTTAGCTGCGGCTGAGAAAAATCTGCCGATAATTGTGCCGGGTTGGGAAGATTCAACTATGGGTAATATCTTTACCTCATACTGTATAAAAAACGAATTGAAAACCTCTACTATGAAAACTGGCATTGAATATATGATGTTCTTAACAGAATGGTATCGTAAAAATTCATCAGGAAAGGGTGTTGGATTCTATCAGATTGGTGGTGGTATTTCAGGAGACTTTCCTATTTGCGTTGTCCCGATGATGTATCAGGATCTTGAATGGACAGATGTTCCTTTTTGGAGTTATTTCTGCCAAATTAGTGATTCAACTACATCATACGGTTCTTATTCGGGTGCAGTTCCTAATGAGAAAATAACTTGGGGTAAACTTGATATCAACACCCCCAAATTTATTGTTGAGTCTGATGCTACAATAGTTGCTCCCTTAATGTTTGCTTGGATTTTAGGATATTAATTTATTGTTTAATAAAAAATTTAGAAAAATGAAAAAATTTATTGTTGTTATTAGTATAATCACTGCTGTGATTTCTTTATCTGCTCAGGATTGTGAAATTTTTATTCCAAATCAGATTGGTAAAAAAGTTACAACCGAAAGTTATGATGATAAGGATAAATTAACAGGTTCTTCAACTATGGAAGTAATTTCAATTAATTCAGTTGATGGGAAACAAGAAATTGTTGTTGAAAGCGAAAGCTTTGATAAAAAAGGAGAAAGTCAGGGCAAAGGACAGCTGAAGTATTATTGCAATGGAGATGTATTCGAAGTTGATATGAAATCAATGCTTAATCAGGAACAAATGGCTGGTTTTGAGGGAATGTCCATAGAATATACAATGAATAATTTGGGATATCCAAAAGTTATGACTGCAGGAATGACCTTAAACGATGGCTTTATAGAATCAGTAATATCTAACGAGGGGATGAAGATTATGACCATGCGTATGGATATTACTAATATTAAGGTTGAAGCAATTGAATCAATTACTGTTCCAGCCGGGACTTTTAATGCTTATAAAATTTCGTCAGATTTTGCAAGTAAAACAGGATTTATGACAATGAATATGAAATCTATTCAGTGGATGGTTACAGAAATTGGAGCCGTAAGGACAGAAACTTATGATAAAAAGGGCAAATTAATGGGTTATACAATTGTTTCAAAAATAGAATAGAAACTATATTCATAAATAAATTTTTTTTATCTTTATACAGTTAATTTATGTTAAACCTAAATACTTTTAATTATGAAGAAGATTAAATTTTTATTTATTGCCATTATTACGGCAACATTTTTCTCATGTGGTGGTGGAACAACAACAAGTTC
Organism: Bacteroidales bacterium; assembly: GCA_028697515.1. Taxonomy (GTDB): domain Bacteria; phylum Bacteroidota; class Bacteroidia; order Bacteroidales; family ML635J-15; genus Bact-19. The sequence goes on from JAQVEY010000379.1 coordinate 2,915, forward strand.
CGATGAGAATGACAAAGACACCACCTCGAATGAAACCGAGGTAACTACTGAAGATGATGGAAAAGTAGATCCATTTAAGGATTTCCCGAAAGACAAAATTTCTGCAAATGCTGGTGATTATGTTTTAACACCATCGCTTAATTGGCAGGTTGATGCAACCAAAGAAGGACCT
>JAQVEY010000380.1 GCA_028697515.1 Bacteroidales bacterium
AGCACAGAATTCTCATCAAAACCACCGATAAAAAGCCCAGCATAAAATATCGAATTTATACCCAAACCTTTCGGCACTTCAAAACATGCTCTATAATTACCACTTTCGAAGGTATTAAAAAGCGTTCCATCAGCACTTATCATAGCTTTTATTTGATTCCTGTCCAGATAATCATAAGTCTGACAAAGCAACAAATTTGATAACAACACGACTGCTGATAAAATGATTATTTTTTTCATAATTCCACTTTTTTAAAACAACATATTTAGCACATTGTAAATATAGCAAATATTTATAAAATATTATAACAATTTTGCTTTTTTTTTCGGTTTTCATCGTTGTCCGAAATAAATTCTACAGAAAAAACAAAATACATTGTTCACCACAAGAAATAGAGAGCTTTTAGTAAACTGTTTTTTGATAAAAGACAAACATTTACTATCAGCCACAGATTCACAGATTTTATTGATGATTTTAATTAATTGCCACTGCTAATAATTAAATCAGATTATTCACAGAAAGATTTTTATCTTCGATAAAAATTGCTTTTTCTGAGTTAATTTCCATTTGTAATCAAGTACGGATCATGAAATTTTATATAATTGTGTCAAAAATATTTCTGAGCCTCATAAAATGATATACACTATGTGAATAGTCAATTCATATATTTTTAGAGTTTAATCTGTGAATCTGTGGCATAAATAATTTTTACCAAACGATATTGTTTAGTTTTAGCATTTTTATAATTTTACAAAAAAAACTTTTATCCAATATTTAACAATATTAAAGTCTTATGAGAAAAAATCTTGCAATTTTAATCCTTCCGCTTATTATTCTTGCCTCGTGCAAAAATAAAGCTGAACAAAAAGAAGAAAATATGGAAAAACAATTTGTTGAGTTCGTTCAAAAGCATGAAACTGCTGTAAAACCAATTTATAGAGATATGTGTGATGCATATTTTAGTGCTTCTATTTCTGGTGCCGAAGAAGATTATAAAAAGGCTGCCGAGCTTGAGTTAGAACTTACAAAAATATATACTAACAAAGATGATTTTGAATTCCTTAAAAAAGCAAAAGAATCAAGTCAGATAAAAGACGAAATACTTGCAAGGGAACTGGATATCCTTTACAATTCATATTTATCAAACCAAGCCGACCCTGCTATGTTGGAAGAAATGATAAATATGGCCAGTGAAATTGACAGACAGTTTTCGACCTATAGAGCTAGCGTAAAAGGTAAATCTATGTCTGACAACGATATAGAAGTTATTCTTTCAACTTCTACAAATTCTGCTGAAGTCGAAGAAGCTTGGATTGAAGTAAAAAAACTGGGACCTATTGTTTCAGAAGATATAATAAAATTGGTAAAAAAACGTAACGAACTTGCTGTTTCACTTGGTTTTAACAACTATCATGAGATGAGCCTTAAATTAAGCGACCAAGACCCTGAAGAAATTAATAAAATTTTTGATGAACTAGATGAGTTAACCAAACAGTCTTTTGTTGAACTTAAAGGAGAAATTGATGATTATCTGGCAAAAAAATTCAATATAAAAAAGGAAGATTTAAGACCATGGCATTATCAGAACAGATTTTTTCAGGAAGCTCCAAAAATGTACGAGATTGATTTAGATTCATATTACAAAGATCAGGATATTGAAAAACTTACTGTAGATTATTACAAATCAATAGGAATGGACATAACTGATATGATAAGCAAGAGTGATTTATACGAAAAAGAAGGCAAAAATCAACATGCTTATTGTATTAACATTGATAAAGAAGGAGATATACGAGTCCTTTGCAACATAAAACCAAATTACAACTGGATGAACACAATGTTGCACGAATTCGGACATGCTTTATACGACAAATATATTGACCATGAACTACCTTTCGCTTTGAAAGACCCTGCACATACATTTACTACCGAAGCTATTGCAATGCTGTTTGGCCGTATGGGTTCAAACGCACAATGGATGCAGGATGTTTTGGGAATTAGCGATAAGGAAAAAGAAAAAATCCGCGATTTGAGTTTCAAATCTCTCAGACTGGAACAACTCGTTTTCAGTCGCTGGGTTCAAGTAATGTATAGATTCGAAAAATCAATGTACGAAAACCCAGACCAAGATCTAAATAAATTATGGTGGGATTTGGTTGAAGAATATCAAATGCTCACTCGTCCCGAAGGTCGTGACATGCCAGATTGGGCAACAAAAACTCATATTGCAACTTCACCATGCTATTATCATAATTATTTGTTAGGTGAATTACTTGCCTCACAACTCAACTATTATATCTCGACAAATATTTGTAAATCAAATGATTTTAACAACCAAAGCTATTATAATAACAAGGAAGTTGGTGAATTTTTAATAGAGAAGGTTTTTAAACCTGGAGCAAAATGGCATTGGAATACAATGATAAAGAATGCTACAGGCGAAGAACTCACAGCAAAATACTATGCTTTGCAGTTTGTTGATTGATTTTTAAAACATCAAAAAACTAATCTTTTTCATGTTTTAGGTATGTCAATATTCACAAAATATATTAAAAACGAAGAACATTACGACAATGTATTAGGTTTGATTTCAAAGGTAGAAAGAAGCCTTTGGATTGGTACTGCAGACATTAAAGATTTGTATGTAAAACAAGGAAGTCAAGTCATTCCGCTTTTAGCTGTAATTGCAAAACAAGTTGAAAGAGGAATTTCTGTAAGATTAATCCATGCAAAAGAACCCGGACAAAATTTTAGAGATGACTTTGATAAATATCCGGTTTTATGGAAAAATATGGAGAGAATGCTGTGTCCACGAGTACATTTTAAACTAATGATATTTGATAATAAACTTGCTTATATTGGTTCTGCAAACCTAACAGGCGCAGGATTAGGTTTTAAAGGACCTGACAATAGAAATTTTGAAGCAGGCATACTTAGTTCGGATCCATCACTCGTTAATGAAGCAGTTAATCAATTCGATAATGTTTGGATTGGTATAGCCTGTAAAAAATGTCGCAGAAAAGAGTTTTGCGGAGACAGAATAAGATAATTGTTAAATACATTAATATAATTTGACACA
>JAQVEY010000022.1 GCA_028697515.1 Bacteroidales bacterium
CTTACGATTACAATCTGATTGACAAATCAGCAGAGAAGATTCTTAAGACTGTAAAAACAACCGGCGCTGTTGTTAGAGGACCTATTCCTTTGCCAACACACAAACGTATTTTTACTGTGAATCGTTCGACATTCGTAAATAAAAAATCCAGAGAACAGTTTGAACTTAGTTCATATAAGCGTTTATTGGATATTTACAGCACAACATCAAAGACAATAGATGCTTTGATGAAATTAGAGCTTCCAAGTGGAGTAGATGTAGAAATTAAAGCAAGTTAAATTTTAAAACAAATTGAAATGCAAGGAATTATTGGTAAAAAATTAGGTATGACTTCCATTTACAGTGTTGAGGGAAAGAATATTCCATGCACTGTTGTCGAAGCAGGGCCTTGTGTAGTAACACAGATCCGTAATATGGAAACTGATGGTTATGAAGCAGTGCAGCTGGCTTTCGATGATATTAAGGAAAAGCATACGACCAAAGCAATGAAAGGTCATTTTGCGAAAGCAGGAACAGGTCCGAAAAGAAAAGTTGTAGAATTTAAAGAATTCGGAAAAATTAAAAAAGGTGAAAATTTTGAAGATGTAGTTGTCGGAGACAATATCACAGTCGGTATTTTTATTGAAGGTGAATGGTGTGATGTTATTGGAACATCCAAAGGAAAGGGATTTCAGGGCGTTGTTAAAAGACATGGATTTTCGGGGGTTAATGATGCGACTCATGGTCAGCACAACAGACTGAGAAAACCAGGATCATTAGGAGCATCTTCATGGCCATCAAGAGTATTCAAAGGAATGAGAATGGGTGGTCGCACTGGTGGAGATACCGTTAAAATGATAAGCTTGAGAGTGTTAAAAGTTATTCCGGAAAATAACCTTCTATTAATTAAAGGTTCTATACCGGGATCAAAAGGTTCATATATAATTATAGAAAGATAATGAAAGTATCAGTATATAATAAAACGGGAGAGGAAACCGGAAAAAAGATAGAACTCAATGATTCAATCTTTGCAATTCAACCAAATGATCATGCAATATACCTTGATTGTAAACAGAATATGGCAAATAAACGCCAAGGTACACACTCTTCTTTACATCGTGGTATTGTTTCTGGAAGTACAAGAAAATTAAAACGTCAGAAAGGCACAGGAACTGCCAGAGCAGGAAGTATTAAAAGCCCTTTATTTAGAGGTGGAGGAAGAGTATTTGGTCCAGAACCTAGAATTTATAATTTTAAGTTGAATAAAAAACTTAAAAGATTGGCTCGTAAATCGGCATTATCATATCGTGCTCAGGAAAATAATATTTTTGTTGTTGATAACCTCCTTTTTGATGACATTAAAACCAAGAATATTATTGGGTTAAAAAATAATTTTAAAATTATTGATAAAAAAATTCTTTTAGTTGTAGCAGAATCAAATAAAAATGTATATTTGTCTTCTCGAAATTTAAGAGACGTAAACGTTGTAACTGCCTCAGAATTAAGTACTTACGACATTATGTGGGCTTCAATTTTGATGATTGAAGAGAAGTCAATTGACGTTTTTGAGAATTATTTAGCTTAAAAAGACAGAAAAATGGATATTTTGATTAAACCGATAGTAACCGAAAAAATGACGAAACAGAGTGAAACTTTGAATCGTTATGGTTTTATTGTGGATAAACGTGCCGACAAATTGCAGATAAGAAGTGCTATTGAAAAAATGTATGGTGTAAACGTAAAAGCTGTTAATACTATTAGATATAGTGGTAAAACAAAAAGCCGCTATACAAAAGCAGGATTACAGAGTGGAAAGACCAATGCATTTAAAAAAGCAATCGTAACATTGGCACAGGGAGAAGTAATAGATTTTTATAGCAACATTTAAATAATAGAAATGGCTTTAAGAAAATTAAATCCGACAACACCGGGTCAAAGATTTAAACTGATTAGCGCATTTGATGATATCACATGCTCTGTTCCTGAGAAATCTTTGTTGGTACCGATTAGAAAATCCGGGGGAAGAAATAATCAGGGTAAAATGACTATGCGTTATATTGGCGGTGGTCATAAAAGAAATTACAGACTGATTGACTTCAAAAGAGAACGTGATGGAATGAAAGCAATAGTAAAAACTATAGAATATGATCCTAATCGTTCGGCTCGTATTGCTTTAGTTACTTACGAAGACGGTCAGAAAAGATATATTATTGCTCCAAACGGTCTGCAAGTAGGACAAATACTTGAATCAGGAAAAGGCGTTGCTCCAGAATTAGGAAACACTTTATTTTTAAGTGATATTCCCCTTGGAACAGTAGTTCATAATATTGAATTAAGACCTGGTCAGGGTGCTGTAATTGCAAGAAGCGCAGGTTCATATGCACAGTTGGTTTCCAGAGAAGACAAATATGCAATATTGAAGATGCCTTCAGGTGAAATGCGTAAGATTCTTGTTGTATGTAAAGCTACAATAGGAAGCGTATCTAATTCTGACCATGCTTTAGAGAGTTATGGGAAAGCAGGTCGCACAAGATGGATGGGTAGACGTCCCAGAGTAAGGGGGGTTGTTATGAATCCTGTTGATCATCCAATGGGTGGTGGTGAAGGTAGAGCTTCGGGTGGACATCCGCGTTCGAGAAAGGGATTACTTGCTAAAGGTTATAAAACACGTAGCAAGAAGAAAGAATCCAATAAATATATAATTGAAAGTAGGAAAAAGTAAAAGCTGAATTATGAGCAGATCACTAAAAAAAGGACCATTTATAGACTTCAGTTTAGAGAAGAAAGTAGTTGCAATGAATGCAAGTGGGAAAAAGACGGCCATTAAAACATGGGCAAGAGCTTCGGTTATTCCACCGGAATTCGTTGGTCATACTTTTGCAGTACATAACGGGAATAAATTTATCCCAGTCTATGTAACCGAAAATATGGTTGGGCATAAATTAGGAGAGTTTTCTCCTACTAGAACTTTCAGAGGTCATGGTGGTAAAAAGAACAAATAATAATTAGGTACTATGGGTGCAAGAAAAAGAATAAAAGCAGACAAGATAAAAGAAGATAAAAGCTTAAATAGCTTTGCTATTCTTCGTAATTGTCCCAGTTCTCCGCGAAAAATGAGACTCGTGGCAGATCTAATCAGAGGTATTGATGTTGACAAAGCTTTGGACATATTAAAGTATTCATCAAAAGTAGCTTCACGCGACATTGAAAAATTGTTGAAATCAGCAGTTTCAAATTGGCAGGCTAAAAATGAGGGGAAAAGAATGGAAGATGCAGGACTTTTCGTGAGAGAAATTTATGTAAACGAAGGACGAGCTCTTAAAAGAGTTAGACCGGCACCTCAGGGCAGAGCCAATAGAATTAAGAAGAGGTCAAACCATGTAACTCTAGTGGTAGATAGTAAAATCGAAAAAGAAATTGTTAACGAAAACGAATAATATTCATGGGACAAAAATGTAATCCGATAAGTAACAGATTAGGAATAATCAAAGGTTGGGATTCCAATTGGTTTGGAGGTAAAAAGTATGCCGACAAGCTTTCAGAAGATGCCAGTATAAGACGTTATTTAAATGCTCGTTTGGATAAAGCTAGTGTTTCAAAGATTATTATTGAAAGATCTTTGAAAATGATAACAATTACAATTAATACAGCTCGTCCTGGTTTTGTAATTGGTAAAGGGGGAGATGAAGTTGATAAATTGCGTGAAGAATTAAAGAAAATAACCAATAAGGATGTTCAAATCAATATTTATGAAATTAAACGTCCTGAGTTAGAAGCTGAATTGGTAGCTAATAACGTTGCACGTCAAATCGAAGGTAAAATTGCATATCGCCGTGCTGTAAAAATGGCTATTGCATCTACCATGAGAATGGGTGCAGAAGGGATTAAAATTCAGTGTTCAGGTCGTTTAAACGGTGCTGAAATGGCTAGAAGTGAGATGTATAAAGAGGGTAGAACGCCATTACATACTTTAAGAGCCGATATAGATTATGCTTTAGCAGAAGCATTAACAAAAACTGGATTAATAGGTGTGAAGGTTTGGATTTGTAGAGGTGAGATTTACGGTAAAAGAGACTTGTCTCCAAATCTAGGTAAATCAGTACAGGGTAAGAAAGCACAAAATCCTGAACAGAGGGGTAATAATAATAGAAGAAGAAAAAAATAATTTTGAAAAGATAGAGCTATGTTACAGCCAAAAAAGTCAAAATATAGAAGACAACAAAAAGGTAAAATGAAAGGGAACGCCAAACGTGGTAGCGATATCGCTTTTGGATCATTTGCAATAAAAGCTTTAGAACAATCCTGGATAACAGGTCGTCAGATTGAAGCTGCCCGTATTGCCGTAACTAGAAAAATGCAACGTCAGGGGCAGATTTGGATACGAATATTTCCAGATAAACCTATTACCAAGAAACCTGCTGAAGTACGTATGGGTAAAGGTAAAGGAGCTCCTGAAGGTTTTGTTGCAAGGGTTACTCCAGGTAGAATACTTTTCGAAGCTGATGGTGTACCGTTTGATGTTGCAAAAGAAGCTTTGAGATTAGCTGCTCAAAAACTTCCAATCAAGACAAAGTTTGTTGTCAGACATGATTATGATTATAACGAATAAATCGCTAAGTGATGAAAAATAAAGAAATTACAGGGTTAACTACCAAAGAAATTGTTGAGAAGATAGACTCTGAACAATTAAATCTGACAAAACTCAGAATGGGTCATGCTGTTTCTCCTTTGGAAAATCCTCAACGATTAAAAGAGGTCAGAAGACTTATTGCTCGATTAAAGACTGAGCTTCGTAAAAGAGAATTAACCGCTATAAAATAAGGTTTGTTATGGAAAACAGAAATTTAAGAAAAGAACGTATAGGTATTGTAGTAAGCAATAAAATGGAGAAATCTATCGTGGTGGCTGTTAAAAGAAAAGAAAAACACCCCAAATACGGTAAGTTTGTTAATAAAACAAAGAAATTTGTTGCTCACGACGAAACAAATACTTGTGATATAGGTGATGTTGTTCAAATTATGGAAACACGTCCCTTAAGTAAAAATAAAAGCTGGAGATTAGTTAATATTATTGAAAAAGTTAAATAGTCATGATACAACAGGAAAGTAGATTGAATGTTGCTGATAACAGCGGAGCAAAGGAAGTTCTTTGTATCCGTGTCCTTGGTGGTACTGCTAGAAAGTATGCCTCAATTGGAGATAAAATTGTTGTCAGTGTCAAAAACGCCCTACCAGGAGGGGATATTAAAAAAGGAACTGTAAGTAAAGCAGTTATAGTTAGAGTTAAAAAGGAAGTAAGGCGCCAAGATGGATCTTATATAAGGTTTGATGATAATGCATGTGTGTTATTGACGGCAGTGGGAGAATTAAGAGGAACTCGTATATTTGGTCCGGTAGCAAGAGAATTGCGTGAGAAACAGTATATGAAGATTGTATCATTGGCACCAGAAGTATTATAAAATTTATAGTGATGGCTAATAAAAAATTACATATTAAGAAAGGCGACACCGTTTATGTTATTTCAGGTGAGTCGAAAGGTCAGCAAGGTAGAGTTCTTCAAGTTATGAGAATCAAAGAACAAGCAATTGTTGAAGGAGTAAATCTTATTTCTAAACATCAAAAACCAAGCTCTAAGCATCCACAAGGTGGAATCATTAAAAAAGAAGCTGGTATTCATATCTCTAATCTGATGCTGGTAGAACCTAAAACAGGAAAACCTACACGCATTGGACGTAAAAGAAATGAAGATGGTAAATTGGTACGTATTTCTAAAAAATCTGGAGAGGAGATTAAATAATGGAGAAGAAATTTATCCCGACATTGAAGAAACAATATAAGGAAGAAATTATCCCGACACTAATGAAAGAATTCGGGTATAAAAGTGTAATGCAAGTACCAAAACTTGAAAAAATTGTAATTAATCAGGGGCTTGGACAGGCAATAGCCGATAAGAAACTTATTGATATTGCTATTGAAGAATTAACTACTATTACTGGTCAAAAGGCTGTTTCGACAGTATCTAAAAAAGATATTTCGAATTTTAAGTTACGTAAAAAAATGCCTATTGGCGTTAGAGTAACTTTGCGTAGAGACAGAATGTACGAGTTTCTTGAAAGACTTGTTGCAGTTGCTTTACCACGTATTAGAGATTTTCGTGGTGTAAATTACAAATTTGATGGTAAAGGAAATTATACCTTAGGTATTAGTGAGCAAATTATTTATCCAGAAATTGATATTGATAAGATAAATAGAATTTTAGGTATGGATATAACCTTTGTTACATCAGCAAACACTGATGAAGAAGGATATGCATTATTAAAACATTTTGGTTTTCCGTTTAAAAACTTAAAAAAGAGTTAGTATGGCAAAAGAATCAATGATAGCACGAGAAGTCAAAAGACTTAAATTGGTAGAAAAGTACGCTGCTAAGCGAGAAAAGTTTAAAGCAGAGGGGAACTTTGAGGCTCTTCATAGTTTGCCAAAAAATTCTTCAAAAATTAGACTTCATAATCGTTGTAGTCAAACAGGAAGACCTAAAGGATATATAAGACAGTTCGGAGTAAGTCGTATCGTTTTTCGCGAAATGGCATCAGCCGGATTGATCCCAGGTGTAAAAAAAGCTAGTTGGTAATAATTAAAAATTTGAATAATGACTGATCCAATTGCAGATTATTTAACCAGAATCAGAAATGCCGTAATGGCAGGACACAAAATTGTGGAGATTCCAGGTTCTAACCTTAAAAAAGAAATTACGAAAGTACTTTTCGAAAAAGGTTATATATTGAATTATAAGTTTGAGGATATCGGTTATCAGGGTAATATTAAAATTGCATTGAAATATCATCCGGTAACCAAAGCTTCTGCTATTAAAAAAATTGAGAGAATTAGTAAACCCGGTTTGAGAAAGTATGTAAATTCCGAAAATCTACCAAGAGTTTTAAATGGTTTAGGAATTGCAATTTTATCGACTAACAAAGGGGTTATGACCGACAAAGAAGCAAATAAAGAAAAAGTCGGCGGTGAAGTATTGTGTTACGTTTATTAAAAAATTGAAGAATGTCACGAATCGGTAAATTACCCATATCAATACCTGCTAATGTTAATGTAACAATTGGTAATGATAACCTTATTACTGTTAAAGGGCCTTTAGGCGAACTTAAACAAAAGGTAGATACTGCTATAACAGTTCAGATGGAAAATAATATAATTACTGTTACAAGACCTAGCGATGAAAAAGAACATAGGTCAAAACATGGTCTTTACAGATCATTAATCGCTAATATGGTCAAAGGTGTATCAGAAGGTTTTTCAACAAATCAGGAATTTGTAGGAGTTGGTTATAAGGCTGAGTTGAATGGACAGGTGCTTGAGATGGCATTAGGTTATTCACATAGTATTTTGTTCGAACTTCCTAAAGAAATTCAGGCAGAATGCAAAAGTGAAAAACGTGGAAATACAATCTTAACAATGAAATGTATTGATAAACAGTTGCTTGGTCAAGTAGCTGCAAAAATACGTTCATTACGTCCACCTGAACCGTATAAAGGTAAGGGGATAAAGTTTGTAAACGAAGAGTTACGTAGAAAAGCCGGGAAGTCGGCTAAAGTTTAATTTGTAAAAAATTGAAAAAATGGCTTTTTCTAAAATAGAAAGAAGAGAAAAAATAAAACGCAGCATCAGAACCAAAGTTCTAGGTACTGCTGAAAAACCAAGAATGTCTGTTTTTCGTAGCAACAAACAGATCAGTGTTCAGGTTATTGATGATGTTAATGCACATACTATTGTTTCTGCAACATCTAAAAATAAGGAAATTGAGACTGTAAAAGCTACAAAAACTCAAAAAGCAACAATGGTTGGAAAACTAATTGCTAAAGTTGCAATTGAAGCAGGAATTACTCAAGTGGTTTTTGATAGAAATGGTTACTTGTATCATGGTAAAGTTAAAGCTTTAGCTGAAGGTGCAAGAGAAGGTGGACTTAAACTATAATAAGATATGTCAAATAACATCAGAAAAGTTAAAACAAGTGATCTTGAACTAAAAGATAGACTTGTTAGTATCCAGAGAGTAACAAAAGTTACAAAAGGTGGTAGAACATTTAGTTTTGCTGCGATTGTTGTAGTTGGAAACGAAAACGGTATTGTCGGATACGGTTTAGGTAAAGCAAGTGAGGTAACAACCGCTATTGGCAAAGGAGTAGAAGATGCAAAAAAGAATCTTGTAAAAGTGCCGGTCTTTAAAGGAACGATTCCTCATGAACAAACTGCAAAATATGGAGGCGCTAAAGTATGGCTTAAACCTGCCGCTTCGGGAACCGGAGTTAAAGCTGGTGGTGCTATGCGTGCTGTTCTTGAAAGTGCAGGAATAACAGATATACTTGCAAAATCAAAAGGATCTTCAAATCCACACAATTTGGTAAAAGCTACTGTTAATGCTCTTACAGAACTTAGAGATGCAAATTCAGTTGCATATCAAAGACAGATTAATTTAGACAAAGTATTTAACGGTTAAAAACTTGGTTATGACAAAAATCAGAATTACACAAATAAAAAGTAAGATAGGCAGTACAAAGAGGCAAAAAAATACTCTTGAAGCTCTTGGGATTAAAAAAATGAATAATCCTATTGAGCACGAGGCCACACCTCAGATATTAGGTATGGTTGAGAAGTTACGTCATTTAGTTAAAGTAGAAGAAATTTAATAATTTTAAATAGACACATTATGGATTTAAGTTGCTTAACACCAGCAGAAGGTTCTGTCAAAAACAGAAAAAGAATTGGTAGAGGTCAGGGCTCTGGAAGAGGCGGAACTTCAACAAGAGGTCATAAAGGTGCCAAATCCAGATCAGGATATAAGAGAAAAATTGGATTTGAGGGAGGACAAATGCCTTTGCAAAGAACATCGCCTAAATTTGGTTTTAAAAATAGAAATAGGGTAGAATATAAAGGCATCAATGTTTCAACTTTGCAGGTTCTGATTGAAAACAAAAAATATGATATAATTGATTTAGATATAATTGTTGATAATGGACTTGCTTCAAAAAGAGATTTAGTTAAAATATTAGGCAATGGAGATTTAAAATCGAAAATCACTGTTAAAGCTCATGCATTTTCTAAATCTGCAATTGAAAAAATCGAAGCAGTAGGTGGAACCATCGAAAAAATTTAAAAATGAAAAGATTTTTTGATACAATAAAGAATATTTTTAAGATAGAAGATCTCAGAACGAGAATTCTTCTAACACTTGGATATATCGTTATTTACAGATTGGGCGCACACGTGGTGCTACCGGGTATCAATCCTAATGAATTAGCTGGTCTCGAAAGACAAACATCAGAAGGTGTGTTAAGCCTACTAGATATGTTTTCTGGAGGCGCTTTTTCAAACGCATCAATTTTTGCTTTAGGTATCATGCCTTATATTTCTGCAAGCATTGTTGTGCAGTTATTGGGGATTGCAGTACCTTATTTTCAAAGATTACAGCGTGAAGGCGAAAGTGGAAGAAAGAAAATGAACCAAATAACTAGGTATCTAACCATAGGTATTTTGGTGTTGCAAGCTCCTACTTATGTTGCTAATTTACATGCACAATTACCACCCGATGCTTTTGTACTTACAGGAACATTCTTTACTATATCCTCTGTCTTGATTTTAACTGCAGGTACCATGTTTGTAATGTGGTTGGGAGAGAAAATTACTGATCGTGGAATAGGAAATGGAATCTCGCTGATAATCATGATTGGTATTATTGCTAGATTACCTTATGCTTTCTTTGGTGAAGCAGTTATCAGATTCGAAGAAGTTGGAGGAGGCCTTCTACTATTAGTTTTAGAGATTATAGCTTTGTTTGTTATATTTATGGTATCAATTGCATTGGTTCAAGCCGTAAGAAGAATACCTGTTCAATACGCAAAGAGAGTTGTAGGTAATAAGCAATATGGAGGTGTTCGTCAATATATTCCGCTTAAAGTTAATGCAGCAGGCGTTATGCCTATCATTTTTGCACAGGCATTGATGTTCGTACCTATGATGTTGGCAGGTTTTGGTGGTGAGAGTATGGGTGCTTTTGCTGCGGCTTTTGCAAACTACACAGGTTTCTGGTATAACTTTACGTTTGCATTCTTAATTATAATATTTACTTATTTCTATACAGCTGTAACTATTAATCCTCAACAAATGGCAGAGGATATGAAGAAAAATGGTGGTTTTATTCCCGGTATTAAACCAGGTAAAAAAACCGTTGAGTTTTTGGATTCAATTATGTCAAAAATAACTCTGCCAGGATCCATATTTTTAGCATTTATTGCAATACTTCCTTCACTAGTAATGTTGGCAGGTGTTAACGGACAATTTGCTCAATTTTTTGGAGGAACTTCATTGTTGATTTTAGTAGGAGTTGTATTAGATACTTTACAACAGATAGAAAGCCACTTGCTAATGCGTCACTATGATGGGTTAACAAAAAGTGGTAGAATAAAAGGCAGAGGTTCGTCCAATGCAATATAGTAAAATGTTCTTTGATGATATTTATTAAAACAGAGGAAGAGGTTGAACTGATTAGGCAAAGCAATTTATTAGTTTCAAGAACACATGCAATGCTTGCTGGTGAGATTAAAGAAGGTGTTTCAACTTTGTTTCTCGACAAATTGGCTGAAGAATTCATTAGAGATAATGGAGGAACTCCAGGTTTTTTGCATTACAATGGTTTTCCAAACACATTATGCGTTTCGGTAAACGATGTGGTAGTGCATGGAATACCTTCGGGATATTTACTAAGAAACGGAGATATTGTTTCAGTTGATTGTGGAGCTGTTTTAAATGGTTATAACGGAGATTCTTGTTATACGTTTGAGGTTGGAGAAGTAAAGCCTAAGATTAAAGCCTTGTTGCAATGCACAAAAGAGTGTTTGTATAAAGGCATTGAAAAGGCGATTGTGGGTAACACTACTGGAGATATTGGTAATGCGATTCAAACTCATGCAGAATCTCATGGCTATTCTGTAGTTAGAGAACTCGTTGGCCACGGAATAGGAAAACAACTTCATGAAGAACCCGAAGTTCCAAATTATGGAAGAAGTGGTAAAGGCGTGAAGCTTCGTGAATTAATGACCATTGCAATTGAACCAATGATAAACTTGGGACGAAAAGATATTTTTCAAGAAAGAGATCATTGGACAATTAAGACAACGGATGGAAAACCCTCAGCTCATTTTGAGCATACGGTTGCGGTGAGAAAGGATAAAGCAGAGATTTTATCAGATTTTAGTATAATAGAAGAAGTTTTAAAAAAGAAATAGAATAGTTAAACTTATGGCAAAACAACCATCAATAGAGTTAGATGGAACGATAATAGAAGCATTATCAAATGCAATGTTTCGAGTTGAACTTGAAAACGGGCATGTTATTATTGCTCATATTTCGGGGAAAATGAGGATGCATTACATTAGGATTTTGCCTGGTGATAAAGTAAGACTGGAAATGTCGCCATACGATTTAACGAAAGGAAGAATAACATATAGATACAAATAAAAACATTATAAAAATGAAAGTTAGAGCATCAGTAAAGAAAAGAAGTGACGATTGTATTATCGTCAAGCGTAAAGGAAGGATTTATGTAATCAATAAAAAGAATCCAAAATATAAACAACGTCAGGGATAGTAATTTAGTAATTAAACAAATATAAGAATATGGCAAGAATAGCAGGTGTAGACATTCCTAATAATAAGCGTGGAGAAATAGCGCTTACCTACATCTATGGAATTGGTCGTAGCAGAGCTACAAAAATTTTAGAAGAAGCTGGTGTTGATTGTAATATCAAATCGAAAGATTGGAATGACGATCAGATAGCCTTAATACGTCAAGCTGTCGGTAAATTCAGACTTGAAGGAGAATTGCGTTCCGAAGTTCAGCTGAACATTAAACGCTTACAAGATATCGGATGTTATCGTGGTATAAGACATCGTATCGGGTTGCCTTTAAGAGGTCAGCATACTAAGAACAATGCGAGAACCCGCAGAGGTAAAAAGAAAACTATTGCCAACAAAAAGAAATAATTGAGATATGGCTAATAAAGCAAGAGTTACAAAAAAACGTGTAGTTAAAGTTGAAGCCACAGGACAGGCTCACATTCACACATCGTTTAATAACATTATTGTTACATTGACAAACAATGAAGGTCAGGTTATA
This sequence comes from Bacteroidales bacterium, assembly GCA_028697515.1. Classification (GTDB taxonomy): domain Bacteria; phylum Bacteroidota; class Bacteroidia; order Bacteroidales; family ML635J-15; genus Bact-19. The sequence continues at coordinate 12,163 of JAQVEY010000022.1, forward strand.
TCATGGTCTTCATCTGGAAAAAATGGGTTTAGAGGTTCAAAAAAGAACACTCCTTATGCAGGCCAAATGGCTGCAGAAGATTGTGGGAAAACAGCTTTTGATTTAGGATTACGTAAAGTAAAAGCTTTTGTTAAAGGACCAGGTGCAGGTCGTGAATCAGCTGTTAGATCTTTGCACAATATGGGAATTGAAGTAACTGAAATTGTTGATGTTACTCCTTTACCACATAACGGTTGCAGACCACCAAAGAGAAGAAGAGTATAATATTGATTTTATAATTAATAAGAAATGGCAAGATATAGAGGACCGCAAACTAAAATTGCGCGAAAATTTGGAGAACCTATTTTTGGACCGGATAGAGTATTGGAAAAAAAGAACTATCCTCCTGGAATGCATGGTTTGAGCAAAAAAAGAAGAAAAACTTCTGAGTATGGTATTCAGCTAAAAGAAAAGCAAAAAGCTAAGTACACTTATGGAATTTTAGAAAGACAATTCCGTAATACTTTTGAAAAAGCTACAAGAAGTAAGGGCGTAACAGGTATTGTTCTGCTTCAATTGCTGGAATCAAGATTAGATAATGTGGTATTTAGACTGGGTGTCGCTCCTTCAAGAGCTGCTGCACGACAGTTAGTTTCACATCGTCATATTTTGGTAGATGGTAAATTGTGCAATATTCCTTCTTATACTGTAAAGCCTGGTGAAATAATTGGTGTACGCGAAAAATCAAAATCACTTGAATTAATAACTAATTCGTTAAGTGGTTTTAATCATAGCAAATATCCATGGATTGAATGGGATGCAGATGTAATGGCAGGAAAATTTATGTCTATTCCGGAGCGCGAAGATATTCCGGAAAATATTAAAGAGCAGTTAATAGTTGAATTGTATTCAAAATAAAAAATAAATAGATGGCAATTTTAGCATTTCAAAAACCCGATAAAGTAATAATGCTTGAGGCTGATGATTTTCATGGAAAATTTGAATTTCGTCCACTTGAGCCAGGATATGGAATTACAGTTGGTAATGCATTGAGAAGAATATTACTTTGTTCTCTGGAAGGATATGCAATTTCTTCTGTTAGAATAGAAGGCGTTGCTCACGAATTCTC